>WAQS01000023.1 GCA_015520115.1 Ferroglobus sp. | reverse complement strand
TCGTAGCACCACTCCAAAACTTTTTCAGCTTTTCTTGATCCAAAAAAATGCCCCATCTGAGGAGGTAAACCTCTTTTTCTCGCGTATCTTCTATTTCCATCCATTATTATCGCAATGTGATTCGGCATCCTCTTCTTCTTAACTTCTCTTTCTAAAAGGAGCTCGTAAATTTTCCTTATCATTTCTCCTCGAACTCCTGTAGGATTTCCTTGACTATACCTTCGTATTCTTTTTTCAGATAATATTTATTTTTCTCACCAATTTCAAGTTTGAGAATTCCGAGTCTTGCACTCATCAAACCAACCATTGCCGAAACTCCCCGAATGTTTAGGTTGTACCCCATGCTCGCAAGTCTTCTCTGGATCTCCTCGGTAGTAAGCTTCTCTCCGCTAAGGACGATTTTAAGGAGAGCTTTTCTTATTCCACTCCTATCCCTCTCTAAGTACTTCCTTAGCCTTCTTATAACTTCCTCGTTCACGAACTCACCCCAGAGGAGTTTTCGATATCAGCAGTCTGTTGTAGGTCGGATATCTTTCGACGATGTAGACTTTTACACCTTCCTTCCTAAGCGTTTCAGCGTTTTCTTCAGCGAACTCCATGCTTACTTCAAATCCCTCATCTGTTTCGAAGAAATCAATACCGATGGACGTTAATATTTTTCTGATTTTTTCCTTGTCACCTTCCAAGTAGCCACATAGGACGGTACCTTCGCTTGTGACCTTGTAAAAATCGGGAAGGTTAAAACCCATTCTTATGAGCCTCCTTCTGAACTGAGCTATGTCTTTGAATCTCACGCTGCAGAAGTGAAACTTCTCAACTTTTTCAGCGTACTTCATAGCGATCTCCTTGCTGTTCTTAGCCTCATAGAATTCTCCTATTTCCCATCCTCTTCTTTCAAGTTCGAGGTAATTCGTCGCTGAGAATTCGAGCTCGTTAACGTTCAAAAATATGTCTTCCTCGTTTACAAGCTCTATGATCTCCTCCTCGTACTTCACAGCCGGAATTTCAATGCCAGTTTCCATTCCGTACTTTTTCGCCAATCTAACGCTTTCTCTGTAAATCTTAGAATTTTCAAGATGGGGCGGGTGAAATCTGATCTCGTCCAAGCCTGCGTTGGCGAGCTTTTTTATAGTCTCTTCTTTAGCAGGAACGCTCGTGTAGAGGTGAGTGTGCAAGTCGTTAAAAGTCTCTATGACTTCCACCACGTAGTCAAGCTTTAGCAGAGGTTCTCCTCCGGTTATTGCTATCCCTTCGGCACTCATCGCATTTATCTCTTCGGCAATATCCTCTAAGCTTTTTACGGGTCTTTCGTTGGCGTAAACGACATCTCTTCCCTTTTTCTCTTCACTAATCGGGCAGTAATAACAGCTGCTCTGACATTTTCCCGTGACGAAGAGGACGAGTTTCGCCCCTCTTCTACAAATTTTACAACCCTCGCTTAGGTAGCTGTAAAAGCTTCCCGCCTCGATTCTCTTCATACTTTTTTAAACCTCTTTTTCACCCATTCAATACCAAGGGACTTTATAAAGTATCCCGCCCTCGGTCCGTAGTTTTTGCCAAGAATCGCTTTGTATATCGCCTGAAAAGCCTTTGCTGGCTTTACGTTCAATTCCCTCGCAACTTCGTAAACGAGCTGGTGGATTCTTTCCGGACTCATGTTCTCTTCAAGCTTCTCCGCAAAAGTTCTGAGGAATCTTCTTTCTTCCTCGCTGAATTCTGCGTCTATCTCTTTCTTAATCTCGAATTTCAGGTTTTCTGGTGCGAACTTTTCGAGCCATCTTTTCGCATATATCAACCTTCTCTCTACGTCTTTTCTTACCGTATCATCGACGTGATACGTTCTCGACAAGATTTCGAGGGCTTTTTCCAAATCCCAGTTCGCTATCTGCCCGACAACAACAAGGTGTCTGAAGGAGACGTCGGAGTAAACAACGTCTCCAACGATTGAAAGCTGGACGCTCCTATCTTTCCTTCTGTAGGCATCTTCAAACTCGTCGAAAACCTCAAGGATCATCGAGGGATCGAATTCTATATGCCTTTCGGGTTTCGTTCTGATTATTATGTATTTAATTATCTCGGGAGGTAAAGCTTCTACGAGATCTTTCACCGGCACTACTATTCCTTTCGAGCTTTTCATAGCTCCGACGCCCTTTAAATGAATCCACTCGTAAACAATTGGGTACGGCGGTTCGAAACCGTAAACTTCTTTTGCTATTCTCACTCCCGTATCGTAGCTTCCCCCAGCGGCTGCGTGATCCTTTCCGAAGGGTTCGCATGTAATTCTTAAAATGTCCCACCTTGCTACCCAGTCCACTCGCCAAGTAAGCTTTCCTTCCCTAAAGCTTGCGTAACCTTCATATCCGCAGGAGCAGGAGTAGTAAGCACCTTTATCATCGAAGCCCTTAACTTTAGCCGAATTTATCCTCTTGCAGTTCTTGCAGAGTGGATTGAAAGGACTCCAGTCTTTTTCGACTTCCCTGCCGCTAACCTCTTTGAGAATTTCGGCAATTTTATCTCTCTTCTCCAAAGCCACTCTAATATGGTTTTCGTACTCTCCGGATTTGTACATTTGGTCAGCTCTTTTTACGACTAAATCTATCCCCAAAACATCTAAGGACTCTAAAAAGGGTTGAAGGAAGTGTTCAGCATAATTTTCGTGGCATTCACCTTCCGGATCCGGAATTTCGCTTAAAGGCATGCCAACGTATTTTTCAAACTCCTCCGGAAGAAAGGGATACCTCCTCCTTAAGGGATCGAAGGTATCGGCAACGTAGACTACTTCGGCTTTTCCTCCTTTTTCCTCCACAGCTCTTCTCACCGCATCAGCTATAATTATCTCTCTCAGATTTCCGAAATGTATGTGTCCGGAGGGAGTTATCCCGGTGGCTATTCTATGCTTATCACCTCTTTTCAGCAGATCCTCGGCAATCACGTCAGCCCAGTGGGTCATCGAGGAAAAATCTGAAGTGGTTTTAAAAACGTTTCTTGTTCCTACCAATCCCAAGTGTTGCTATCGAGATGTCAAGATCTTTATTCGTTTCCTTCAGAAGGACCGAAAATATGCTTGAAGAGATGAAGTCAAACGTGAGGGAAGATCGTGATAGCCGCTGATTTTTCGTTACTGGTTAAGTTTTTCCAAAGAGGAGGATCGTTCTTAGAAAGGATTACGGAAAGTAATGCTGTAAGTATAATTCTTGACCTTGCGAGCGGAGAGACAATGAAACTGTACGATCTGGTTTATATCTCTGGCTAAGAACGAAAAACTCGCACTCGCAACCTCTGACAAAGAACTGGCTCAGGCTACTGAGAAAGAAGGTTTGAGCGTTAAACTCATTGAGGAGTTCGACTAAGGCAACCAGTAAAGCGACAACTCAAATTCATCGCAAACCTTAAATAACTACCTCCTTAGCCGAATTTATGGCGAGATTTCCAGAGGCTGAAGCAAGGCTATTCAACGTGAAAATATGCATGAGGTGCAACGCAAGAAATCCTATGAAGGCAAGAACTTGCAGAAAGTGCGGATACAAGGGATTGAGACCTAAGGCAAGAGAAAGAAAGGGTAGGAAGTAATTAGCTTCTCCAAATTTTGTCCAGTTCTTCGTCTTCCCTCTCACTTATGATTTTGACTTCCATCAACCTCCATCCGAGTCTGTCTTTTATCAAAGCCATCGGTTTTCCTTTACAGCTCACAACTTGAATTTCCGCTTTGTATTTGTGCTCCTTCTTACATATCGGACATTTCACGCTAACTTCTTCCATACTCATCCTCGTATCTAATTATGTCATCCTCTTCCAAGTACTCGCCAATGGAGACTTCTATGACTTCCAAAGGTATCTTTCCCGGATTTTCAAGTCTGTGCTTTACTCCAGCTGGAATGAAAGTGCTCTCGCCCCTCCTCAAATAGAACTCTTTATCCTCAACAGTCACCTTCGCTATTCCGCTCACTATAACCCAGTTCTCACTTCTGTGCATGTGAGCGTGCAAGCTTAGCTTTTCTCCGGGTTTGACTGTGAGCTTCTTTATTTTGTAAAAAACGGAGCTTTCAAGGGTTGTCACACTACCCCACGGTTTTGCAATTGTTAGGTGTTCTATAACTCTTCTGTCCCCCCTCTCTTTTAGGATTTCTACAATCTTCTTTACCCTTTCAGCCTCCCCTCTCT
>WAQS01000022.1 GCA_015520115.1 Ferroglobus sp. | reverse complement strand
TTCCAGATTAGAAAGCCTGCAAGGATGTACAAAGCCCCGTGAGCGAAATTCGGTAGCCTGCTTATTCCGTAAGTTAAAGAGAAACCTATGGCTACGAGGGATAAAAAGGCGCTTTGAACCAAACCGTAAATTAAAAAATTTAAAAGAACTTCCATACCTCACCTCTTCGCCTTTTCGAGCATCCACGGTGGAAGCTTTATCTCTCCCTCAGCAATCGAAGGAGGATATATCGTCACCCTCTTTCCGTCCTGCCACTGGAACCAGCATGTTACAGCGCCTTCCTTCGGGTCATCGGCAAGTATTACCTGATGGCTCTTCGGATCGAACCTTATTCTTCCGAAAACCCCCATCATGTCCGTTTCTTCCAAAGCTTTTACGATTTTGTCTGGATCTAAGCTGCCGGCTCTCTCAATTGCGTCAGCAACAACGTATATCGCCATGTAGCTTGCAGAAGTTCCATGCCCCTGCGGCGGTGTTCCCCATCTCTTAGTGTAGGCGTTATAGAACTTCATCGTCCACTCGGTAGCGTTTGAGGGAGCGTTTCCTGTGAAAGCTCCTGCTGAAACTATGAAGTAGTTCACCTTTCCTTCAGTAGCCTCCCAAGCCTTTTGCTCCTGAGCAGCTCTTATGAATCCAATCGGTAAAGCTGGAACCTTCAGATCCGCCCACTGCTTTATTAACGTCATAGTTTCTGGCATGTCCATCTGAATCAGAAGTATGTCCGCATCCTCGCTTTTCGCTTTCAGCAATCCAGAAGAGAAGTCGGTAGTTCCCGTAGGATACCTGTCAAAACCAACAACTTTCCACCCTTTCTCCTCAAGCATCTTCGCTATAACTTCCCCAAACTTCCTCGCATGCTCCACATCCTGAACCATCACGTAAACCTTGTTGAATCCGTACTTCTCCCTGAGCTTCTCCAAGATGTCAACGTTTTCTTTAGCGAGCCACACGGCGTGAGCGTTAAGCCTGAAAGCGTACTTGTACTTGTCGTAGTTTTCCTCTATTCTCTTGTGGAAAGCTGGCGTTAAAACTCCACAACTAACGATCCAAGGAACCTTATACTTCGCAATAATGTCGAGGGTTGCCAAAGCGGCTTCACTTCTCGCGGGCCCTCCAACAAGAACGTGAACTTTCTTTTCGAGAATTAACTTTTCTACCGCCGCCAGAGCTTCAGAAATTGGGACTCCCGGCTCAAGGTCTCTTGTATCTACAACCTCAATCTTGATCGGTCTTTTTACTCCACCAACGTTAATTCCTCCTTTAGCGTTAATCTCTTCAGCAGCCAGAACCGCTCCTCGATAGGGAGCGTAGCCGTCGGGGAAGTTTATCGGCAGCGGCAAGCCAATGATTATCGGTTCGACCTCAGCCTTCTTTTCTTCTTCCTTTGGCTTTGCTGCCTGCTGAGCGCATCCAATAATGAATGCTGCAAGGACTAAAGCCACCAATAACTTCCACTTTCCCATAATACCACCACGCACTAAAATTTAAAACGATTAATAGTCGTATATAAACTTTCGTCAAACTCGTTATTTTAAAACGAATTGCAGAGTTGGAGAGCTGCCAGCTCTGAAACGGAACGTTCAACCATCTAAAATTTACGAGAAGGTTCTATTCCCATCTCTACGCTCCTTTTTCGTTTTTAAAATTTCAGAGGTGAAAGTTTTTGGCTTGGGGCGAGATTAAAATAAAGATTAACTCATTAAAATTGTGAATAGTATCGACATCAGGTTATTCGAAAAGTGACTTAACCAGCTACCGAGGAGTTTGTATTTGGTGTAGATAATTCCGAATACCAAGCCCACAAAGAACATATCCACAGCCTTAAGCCACCCCCACCCGAAAATTACGTGATGGACGCCGAAGGTTAAACTCGAAACAACGAGTCCGAAAATCAACAGATTTCTGCTGAGAAAGAACTGAAGTACGATCCTCCTGTGAATAATTTCCTCCACAACCGGAGCGATTCCGACGACGTAAAAAACCTTTACGCTAAAAGGCTGGTAAACCCACCAGCTTCCTTTGCCGAAAAACAGGCTGACAATCCACGGAAATGCGGAGAAGATGTAAGTTAGGATCGAAAAGTTCACAAGAAATGTCAGGACTCCCACCATCAGTGGAATAAAAACCCTTTCACTTCTGCTAATCATCACAGTCTATCCAGCTAATACGACTATTAACGTTTCGATCTTCATATTTGCTCTCGTTGGTCAAAAAGCAAATATATGAGAGATTGGGATATAATTAAACATGAACTACTTCGACCCGTTTTCGATATTCTGGTTTCTTCTGTTCTTTTACTTGCTGATATCACCCCAGCTAAGCTACAGAAGACTCCAAGCGATGAGAGTTAGAGCCATGGAGAGGCTAAGCAGAATGAGGGGAAGCAGCGTTATAACTTTGATACACAGACAAGAAAGAATAGGACTCCTCGGAATTCCCTTTTATCGATTCATAAACATCGAAGACTCGGAGCAGGTTTTGAGGGCGATAAGAATGACCCCAAGAGATACGCCGATAGACTTGATCCTCCACACTCCCGGCGGACTTGTTCTGGCTGCGACGCAGATTGCCAAAGCGATAAAAGATCACCCAGCTAAAACTACGGTTATAGTTCCCCATTACGCGATGAGCGGTGGAACTTTGATAGCCATAGCGGCTGATGAAATAATAATGGATCCCCACGCAGTTCTCGGTCCTCTCGATCCTCAAATTATGGGCTACCCAGCCCCTTCCATACTGAAAGCCGTTGAGAGGAAGGACGTAAATGAGATAGACGATCAAACTTTGATTCTCGCTGACATTGCTGAAAAGGCGATAAAACAGCTAAGAGATTTTATAGTCGAGCTTCTTGAGGACAGAATGGGTAAAGAAAGAGCGGAAGAAATAGCGAAAATCCTCACGGAAGGTAGGTGGACTCACGATTACCCCTTAACTCCAGAAGAACTGAAAAAGATGGGGTTCAACGTGAAGACTGAAGTTCCCAAGGAGGTTTACGACTTGATGGAGCTGTATCCACAACCCATGTTTCAAAGGGAGGTCGTTGAGTTCGTGCCAAGATCGGAAAAAATGGCTAAGCAATGACGACATACCCAAATTTTTCAAGTGCTTTCTTCACAACCATTTTCTCCTCCGCAGCAATCGAGGTCGAACAGCTCTTGAAAAATCTTATGAGCTCTTTGACGAATTTCCCGCTTCTAATCTCCTCTCCCCCTTTCCAAGAAAATTCTCCGTCGTCGGTGATCGTGACGATCATGTCCTTCAAAAATCTCTTCTCTCTGCTCGAATATCCGATATCCGAGATTATCAGAAAATCTTTATCTTTCAAGACGTCCAAAAATCCGTGCCAGAAAATTACGATACCCTCTCCAAACTCGCTCGAATACTTTTCAAACTGCCTCAGATTGTCTTCGTAGGCAAAGATGTCGCCAAACATCGACTTGCTTTCTATCCAGCGAACTACTCTCCCTCTAATTTTCATCTCCTCTTGAATTAAAAAGTCCGGTGTTTTGTCTCCTTGAATTTCTCTCTCAGAGATGAAGTCCACCCCTCGCATTCTCAAATAGTTTTCAACTATTTTCTCGCCAATTTTCCCCCTTGCTGCCAGATTTTCAGTCGCTATGGGAGAGTAGACGTAATCCCGATATATAGCATCGTAAATTAAATCTTCGAACTCGCCAAATTCTTCCGGATTTTTAAGAACTTTCGCTATCCTCTTTTTACTCATACCCATAGCTTTAAAGAGGAGTCTGAGCTTCATAGCCGGTGGAAGTTTCAACCAGCTCGGGAAGGCTTTGTTTGCCTCCCAGTATTCGAGAATTTCCTCAGCTCTCCTTTCGAACTTACGGTAGTTCCTCCTCACGTAGCTAACCTTTTTCTGAACGAGGATGCTGAAAGCCGTTCCCCTTCTGATTTTGTACTTTTTAACAGCTTTATTTAAATCTTCCAGCCTCCTCAACTCGTTCTTTATTTTAACGTACTTTTCCACCCTCATCTTCCTTAAGAGAGTAGGTAAAAAGATACCTCACTCTCCCTTTCCTCAAACCCGCGTAACTCGTACTCGACTTCACGAGAATTTTCTTTTTCGTTGCCCTTTTAAATATGCTTATGAACCTCCTCGCCTCGTTAACGTCTTCAAAGTATATGTCCACGCCATCTTTTCTCTTCTCCACCTCAGTAACGAATTTCTTAGCTATTTCCAAGGCTTTTTCGATCTCCGTTCTCACCTGAACTACAGCCGGATGCTTCACAAGATTAAAATATCAGCCGGTGTATTATCACTTTTACTATGCACGAAGAACTGATAATGGTCGAAGAGGACCTCCAGCACATATGTATATCCTCCCGGAAAGATTTGAAAGAACACGCTTTGATAAGGCTCATACTGTCAACTCTGGCAAGTTACGAGGAAATTGAGAATTTCACGAGGAGAGATTTGGGAGTAGCTAATTCTATTTACTACGTCGTGCTTAGAAGCGGCGGCAAGTCGAGGAAATCTCCGGTAGATGAGAGAACGTTTTACGTGTTAAAAGAGGTGACAAAAAGCTCGAAAAAGAAGGTTTTCGACTTCACGAGGGAGGAAATTGATAAAATATTCGAGAAGTATTCCCCTCCCAACAGAAAGTACGACTACGAGAGAGTTATTCGATCGGTCAAGCTCATACTTAAAGACTGCTTATTTTACGAGGACTGGTTCATGGAAAAGTTCATGGAGGGGAAAAACATAGAGTGGATCAACAATTTCTTAAAAGACGCGCATCCTATGTTCTCAGGGATGTGGGATCTGGAGGACGATGAAGTTGCTTTAGACTACTTCGAGATGATTTCAAAAAGAATAGGAAGCAGAGACGCTACAAAAATTTCCGAGATCTCGAACGTTAGCGAAGATTTCGTCAGGAGATTCATCAAATGATCCCTGAAAGTTTGATCGGAGTTCTCCTTGGCTGTCTAACGGGCTTGATCCCGGGAATTCATCCGAATACGATAGCCTCCTTTTACTCATCGGCAAGTAGCGAAGAGGCTGTGCTTTTAGTTTCAATGCTTGTAACCCACACGTTCCTCAACATAATCCCGGCAACATTTGTGGGAGTTCCGGAGGAAGACACAGCCCTAACGATCTTTCCAGCCCACGAGCTCGTTAACAGAGGGGAAGGAGGAAAAGCCATTTCCATCTCAGCTTTTTCATCCCTTCTCTCGGTAATTCTTTCGATACCGCTCTTTTACGTCGTTGCTGCGATAAGCAGTTTTGATCTCTCATTCTTCTACAAATTCGCTATAATTTTCGCCCTGATATTTTTTCTGAGGTACGAAAGAGATCCGTTTGGAGGTTCCCTTTCAACTTTAAAAAGAAGAGTTTACTTTTTTGCGATTTTTCTGCTCTCGGGACTCCTCGGCTTGAAAGTCTTGGAGGCTGGAGACTTCTACTTTCCCCTCTTAACCGGACTCTTCGCAACCCCTATGCTCGTGCAGAGTTTGAAGAGTGAGAAGATAGTTGAACAAAAGGTTGTGCTCAGCTTTCCCAACCCAGTTGATGTCGCAAAAGGTGTTCTTGCAGGTTTTATCGTTTCCATCTTCCCCGGAATAAGCTCTGGAGTGGCTACTGGCGTAGCTTCAGCTAACTCTAAATCCCCCGAAAGCTACATTTCCTCGATAAGTTCGGCAAACACCTCCGCTGCTATCCTAAGCTTGGCTATGCTGCATTCAGGAAAGGTCAGGAGTGGGGTGGCTGATGCTTTAAGAGGGGCAAGAGAGAATTTGTTCGTACTTCCCCTTTTCATTCTCGTAGCAGCCATAATCGCCACCGCAATAACATTACTCCTGACTTTTCCCGCCTCAAAAATCTTTTCGAAAGTAAAGGTCGGAAGCGTTTCATTATTAGTTCTAATTTTTCTTGTTGCCTTGTCCTTCCACTTCAGCGGAATTTTTGGACTCGCTGTCTTTTTCTCAGCTTCAGCGGTGGGTTTGATTTCCTACACTCTAAAAGTTCGACCCATAGCATGCATGGGTTCAATAATGCTTCCGGTTTTGATTAGATAGCAACAAAAATGAATTTTAAACTTGAAGGATCAAACCGAGACGATGAGTTTAAAAGAAATGTTGAAAGACAAGGTTACTCCAGAAGAACTCTCAAAGCTCAGGAGAAGTTTCGAAATAATTGGAGATGTCGTTATAATAGAGATTCCAGACGAAATACTCCACTTGAAGGATGAGATAGCCAAAGCTATCCTCACAAAGCACAAACACGTAAAAACGATACTTAGAAAAGCCGGAGAGGTTGAGGGGGATTTCAGAATAGCGAAGTACGAAGTAATTTACGGAGGAGAGACAGAAACTCTCGTCAAAGAGCACGGTTGCAGATTTTTAGTCGATCCAACCAAAGCTTACTACACGGTAAAGCTTTCTGGGGAGAGGGAAAGAATAGCGAAGCTCGTGAAAGAGGGAGAGAGAGTTCTCGTCATGTACGCTGGAGTAGGGCCCTACGCTATCGTTATAGCGAGACTTTCCAAGCCAAGAGAGGTTATCGGAATAGAGCTAAATCCCGTGGCTGTAGAGTATTTTAAGAAGAACGTGAGGCTGAACAAGGTAGAAGGGATCGTGAAAGTCATAGAAGGGGATGTTAGAGATGTCGTTCCGAAGCTGAAAGGAGTTTTCGATCGGGTTGTTATGCCCGCCCCTTATCACGCGGAAGACCACATTTACTTGCTTGAAGGTAAGTTGAAAAAAGGTAGCTACGTTCACCTCTACACCTTCGCTGGAGAAGAGGAGGTAGAAAAGGTTAAGGAGGAAGTTAGAGACGAATTCGAAAAAATAGGTGCTGAAGTGGAAGTGGAGAGAATCAAAAAGTGCGGAAGCTACGCTCCTCGTGTCTATCGCTTCGTTGTTGATGTTAAAGTTTCAAATCTTAAAAAATAAAGTTCTTGAACCAATTACGGCTCGACTTTTTCCTTCGGCAGGGCTTTGTTGATCTCCTCTATAAGCTCCTCGTCGCTCTTTCCTTCCGGGTCTATGTTAAGCGTTCTGGCAATTTCCTCAAGCTTTTTTCTCTTCTCATCCTGGCTCTTGTATTTCCCGGCTTTCAGCTCTTCTTCAAATTTTCTTAGCTCTATTTCAGCTTCTCTCTGAGCTTTTTTGAATTCTCCCGTCGCTCTACCCAAGCTCCTCGCTAACTCCGGCAGTTTGTGAGCCCCGAAAAGTATGAACGCTATTATCAGTATCACCAACAACTCGTTCGGTCCTAAACCTCCTATCATTTTCGCACCTCAAAGAGAGTAGGTGAGTTATTTAAATAACTTTTCTTTGACGCTCTCGTTCAAATTCACCTTTTTTTCATAAATTTTTTCAATGAGATCTTCGCTTGGCGGCTCAACTCCGTAAAGTATCTCCAGCTCAAGCCTCCTCATAGCGTGTTTGTACTCAGCGTAAAGTTTTCCAAGTGTCCTTGCAACTTCTGGAAGTTTTTCTGGACCAATCAGTATTAGCGCAAGCACCAGTATCAGCGCGAATTCTCCCAATCCGATCACAGGAAAAATTGAGTCCGAAACTAATTAAATCTATCGCAAATTTTATTTTTAGTTGACCGTCTTTTTGAAGGGGGAGAAGATGGAGGAGTTGCTAATATACATCAACGGTGAGTTCGTCCCGAAGGACGAGGCGAAGATCAGCGTTTTTGACCACGGATTTCTCTACGGTGACGGTGTTTTCGAAGGAATCAGAGCTTACAACGGGAAGGTTTTCAGACTCTATGAGCATCTCGACAGACTTTACGATTGCGCAAAGGTGATAGATCTGGAAATCCCGCTTACAAAAGAGGAGTTCGCTCAGGCTATTCTCGAAACGCTGAGGGTTAACAAGTTAAAAGATGCTTACATAAGACCAATTGTAACGAGGGGGATAGGAGACCTCGGCTTGGATCCAAGGAAATGCGGAAGACCGAACGTTATAATTATCGCCCAACCCTGGGACAGGCTCTACGGAAATTTGTACGAAAAAGGGTTAAAAGCGGTGACCGTAGCGGTGAGGAGAAACGCTATCGACTCCTTGCCACCAAACATAAAGTCCCTCAATTACTTGAACAACATCTTAGCGAAAATAGAGGCGAACGCTAAGGGAGGTGACGAGGCAATTTTCCTCGATCACAACGGCTACATATCCGAAGGAAGCGGAGATAACATTTTCATCGTGAAGAAAAAGGTCGTTTACACTCCCCCTACGATAAACAACCTGAAGGGGATAACAAGGGAGGTGGTTATAGAGATTCTCGAAGAGGAGAGCATACCGTTTAAAGAGACTCATCTGAGCCTTTTCGATTTATACTCCGCTGATGAGGTCTTCGTTACTGGAACAGCAGCAGAAATCGCTCCGGTGACTGTTATAGACGGTAGAAAAATCGGAAACGGAAAGCCGGGAGAGCTGACGAAGTTCCTGATGGAAAAGTTCAGAGAGAAGACTGAAAAGGAAGGTGTGCCGATATACGAGTAGTATGAAGATAAACCTTGTCGTAGAACTTGAAGATAAACCCGGACAGCTCCTCAAAGTCCTTACGCCAATAGCAAAGTACGGGGGAAACATAATCGGAATAATCCACAACAGGAAAGTTCAGCAGAAGAGCGTTCTGGTAGATGTTGTTTTCGAGATTGCCGAAGACAGAGCGGACAAACTTCTTGAAGAGATAAAAAGTTCCGGGATTACGATAAGGAACGTCAACGAAATAAAACTTTCTGAAAAAATCTCGGTGCTTCTTGTCGGGCACATAATTCACACGGACATAAGCGACACGATAAACAGAATAGATTCCACAGGCTTTGCAGAGGTTACGGAGATGGACATAAGCATGCCCGAACTCAACAAGCCGTCAACGGCGTTAATAACCATTTCAGCCGTAAACAAGGAAAAACTTGAAGAGGCTCTTAAAATTCTGAGAAAAATCTGTGAAGAAAAAAAGATAAAGGTCGTAGAGCCGCTTAACGAAGAAGCATGATAAAAATCGCGATAATCGGTTTCGGGACTGTAGGACAAGGAGTGGCTGAACTCCTTTTAAGGAAGAAGAACGAAATAGAGGAAAGAATTGGAAAATTCAAGGTTATAGCCGTAGCTGACTCCAAAAGCTCCGTAGTTGGGGATGTGGATTTGGAAAAAGCTTTGAGCGAGAAGAAAAAGAGAGGAAGGCTGAGTGGGAATAAAACAGCAATGGAGATAGTCGAAGATTTCGAGTACGATGTTCTCTTCGAATGCACACCAACAAACGTCGAGAGCGGAGAGCCGGGCTTAACGCACATAAAAACGGCGTTAAAGAGGGGGAAAAACGTGATTACATCCAATAAAGGTCCGCTCGTTGTCGCTTACAACGAACTTTGCAAACTCGCTGAGAAAAACTCTTGCAAGCTCGGATTTGAAGCGACAGTAGGAGGAGCGATGCCCCTAATAAAGCTCGTGAAAAATGACTTAGCCGGAAGCGGGATTTTGAGAATTCGAGGAATTCTGAACGGAACTTGCAACTACATTCTCTCAAGGATGGAGGTTGAAAGAATGCCCTACGAGCAGATTCTCTCTGAAGCAATAGAACTTGGAATAGCTGAAGCTGATCCAAGCTACGACGTCAAGGGGATAGATGCCGCAGCAAAACTCGTCATAATCGCAAACGCCCTTCTTGAGAAAAACGTGAGGTTTGAAGACGTGCACATCGAAGGAATAGAAGACCTCACTCCTGAAGCTTTTGAAGTAGCTGTAAAGAGAGGATACACGATAAGGCTAATCGCCGAAGTTGGAGAAACCCTCAGAGTCTCACCAAGACTTGTTCCGCTTAATCATCCGCTGAACATCTACGGAACTTTGAATGCTGCTGAAATTATAACTGAAACTGCCGGGAGAGTGTTCGTGATAGGCAGAGGAGCTGGGAAACTTGAAACAGCAAGCGCTATGATTTCCGACCTTATCGATATATATGACAGAAGAGATTTACGTTGCTAAGTTTCTTATTTGCTTGGCTATTTTCCTAAAAGCATCTCAACTCGACTTGAAGGAAAGAATCGTTCCAAACAAATACTGGAAGGTCATGCTCTTAGCCGTTACACCTTTCAACGTGGTCGAATTTTTAAGTTACTCAACCTTTGATTTCGTCTTTGCGATAATTCAGATTGCCTTCGTATCTTCCTTAGCTTACCTTCTTTACAGAATCGGAGCTTACGGAGGAGCTGATGCGAAAGCTTTAATGGCTTTAAGTTACGCTTTCCCCCACTATCCAGAGGTCGGAAGCTTTCCACTCCTAATCAAAGGATTTTCCTTCGCGTTCTCGACCTTAGCCAATGCCGTAATAGCTGCTCCGCTTTTAGCAATTTACATGTTCTTGTCAAATTTGATCAAAGGAAACGTCTCTAAGGGGGATGTATTTTACTCCTTCATCGGGACTAAGGTGAGAGTTGAAAACTTTCCCGAATTTTACAACCTTCTTGAGATCGCCAGAGACGGGAAAGTTGAAAAAGTTAGGAGAGGTGTTGAACCCGATGAAAAAATGCTTAAGGAGCTCGGAAAATTAAAAAAGGAGGTTTGGGCAACTCCTGCCTTACCCTTCCTCGTCTTTTTAACAGCCGGGCTGATCGTCGCCTTTTTCGTCGGAGATGTTCTGATATACGTTCTCTCGTTCATTCTCTGATATCAAGAACGCTTTCCAAATTCAGATCGAAGAGTAATGCTTCGTCTCCCTCGCTTTTAAGGAGCACTTTTTTGTCGTCAGTAACGAT
>WAQS01000021.1 GCA_015520115.1 Ferroglobus sp. | reverse complement strand
TGAGCGATAAGACTATTCAAATAATTAACAATTTCTCATTTAATGTTGCTCGGCTTGGTATAGAGAGGAAAGAGGAAACCTTTGAGAGATATTTACTTCTTGTAAAGACAATTTTCGTTGAGTATAATCTCAGAAAGTGGCATTACAGGATTGAGAATGGTAAACTCGTTTTTTACGAGTGATTCAATAAAATTTAACCAAAAAGTTTATAAACGCTGAAACAGATGCTTTGAGAACAAAAATCCGGAGGTAGTTGGATTTGGCGGAAATAACAGAAGTAAGAATATATAAGACGAAGGGAAATGGTGTAATTAAAGCCTACGCGTCCGTGAGTTTGGACAACGAGTTTGTTGTGAAGGGAATAAAAATTGTAGAAGGAGAAAGCGGGCTTTGGGTTAGCATGCCAAGTAGGAAGGCGAAAGATGGAAGTTATCAGGACATATTCCATCCGACGAGTAGAGAGGCGAGAGAGAAAATAGTGAATGCGGTATTGGAAGCTTACAAGAACCAGATATAATCCCTTCTTCAGATTTTTCGGTAAATTTTTAAAACTTTTATAGATTGTTTTTTTCATGGAGGAAATTACGAGAATTGGTGTCAGTCTTCCGAAAAACCTCCTTGAAGAATTTGATAGCATCATCGGAAGAAGAGGTTATTCTTCAAGGAGTGAGGCGATTAGAGATGCTATAAGGAGCTATATAATCGAGTACAAATGGCTTGAGAGGGAAGAAGGAGAAGCCGTCGGCGTTCTTAACGTTGTATACGATCATGAAGTAAAAGGGGTTAGCGACACTCTCATCGACTTACAGCACGAGTTTTCTGACATCATTCTCGCAAGTTTGCACCTTCATCTTAAAAAGGATCTATGCTTGGAAATGATAATTCTCAGGGGAGACATGAAGAGAATTAAGGAAATCTCAGATAAGGTCTCTGCGGTGAAGGGGGTAAGGTTTGTGAAGTTTCTAACTGCCTTTAAGGAGTGATTTTCCGTATTTGCAAATCTCTACCAGCTTGCATTCGTTGCACTTCGGTTTTATTGGCTTACACACCGTTTGTCCGAAGCCTACCATGGCTTTGTTAACTCTTCTCCAGTACTCTTTTGGAACTATCTTTTTCAGCTCCTCTTCGGTCTCTTCTGGAGTTTTCGTCTCAACCAACCCAAGCCTGTTCGAAATCCTGTGAACGTGGGTGTCTACCGCTATAGCTTCCTTTCCAAACGCTTCAGCCAAAACGACGTTCGCAACTTTCCTCCCCACTCCCGGAAGGCTTAGAAGATCTTCGAGCTTATCCGGAACTTTAGAATTGAACTCTTTGACAAGAACCTCCCCGAGCTTTTTCAGCTTTTTAGCTTTTTCTCTGTAAAAGCCGACACCTCTGATGAGTTCCTCTATCTTTTCGACTTTCATCTTTGCAAGATCTTCCGGAGTTTTCACGAGTCTGAACAACCTCTCGGAAGCTTCTATTGTTGCCTCGTCTCTCGTTCTCGTGCTTAAAATTGCCGAAACAAGAATTTTGAATGGATCGCGCTCTTCTTTCCAGAACACCGCAGCGTTTCTTTTCTTCGCTTCGTTTTCCATTACATTTATAAGCCATTCCCAGTTCACAGGGTAAAGTAAGATAACCTTTAAAAACTGTTTCCGAAAAACTATGCATGCTTTTACGGTGATGTTAAATGTATGCGAGGGTCAAAATTAAGGACACTGTCAGAGTCCCTCCGGACAGGCTCGGGGAGGATATGGAGGAGGTAATTAACGAACTTCTCTGGGAGCAGTTTGAGGGAAAACTGGACAGAGAATGCGGGATAATAGTTGGTATAGAGAGCATAGAGGAAATAGGTGAGGGAAGGATAATTGAGGGGGATGGAGGAGTTTACTTTGACGTTGTTTTCAATGCGATAACCTTCAAACCTCTTCTTCAGGAGGTTGTAGAGGGGGAGGTTGTGGAAGTAGTTGAATTCGGAGCCTTTGTTTCGATAGGACCAATGGACGGATTGCTTCACATGAGCCAGATAATGGACGACTACATCGTTTACGATGAGAAGAACAAGAGGTTAATAGGGAAGGAGACGAAGAAATCACTTGAAGAAGGGGATGCCGTGAGGGTGAGAATAGTTGCTCTCAGCCTGAAAGAGCGAGATCCGACAAAAAGTAAAATAGGATTGACAATGCGTCAGCCCTGGCTTGGAGCAATAAAGTGGCTTGAGGAGGAGATCAAGAAGATTCTGGAGGAGAAGGCATGACGGAAGTAGCTTGTAAATCTTGCAAATACATAACGAGTGAAGCCACCGTTTGCAAAATCTGCGGAGGAAGGGATTTCACGAAAAACTGGTACGGATACTTGGTGATAATAGACCCAGAAAAGAGCGAGATAGCGAAAAAACTTGGAATTAGGTATCCCGGAAAGTACGCTTTAACAGTGAGCTGAAATGCTAAGAATGCCGGAGTCTCTTAGGGAAGAACTCCAGAAACCTTACGGCAAAGTGTACAGAGGTAGAGGGGCTGATTTGGTTAAAAAAATTGAAGAGTTAAGGAAAGCAAAGTACGTGGCTTGCATAGGGGATCTGGTAAGTTTATACACGCTTCAAGCCGGATACAAGCCAGATATTGTTGTTTTGGACTACAAAACGGAAAGAGAGAAACTTGGCGAAGATTTTTCGGCGAGGATGTCAAAACTGCTTGAAAACTACGAGAAGGTGGAGGCTGAAAATCCTCAAAGCTGCATAAGCGAGGATTTGGTAGGGAAGTTGATTGAGGCTGTTAAAAATCTTGGAAGGAAGAGAACAGCAATCATCATTAAAGGGGAGGAAGACTTGGCGTCCCTCGTCTTAGCAGCTATAATGCCGGCTGGTTCTCTTATACTCTACGGAATTCCCTCCGTTGGAATCTCCGCTTATGAAGTTGGTGAAAAAGTTCTAATACTCAATCTTCTCCAGAAGTTTGAAGCCGAAAAAAACGATAGGGTTATGAAAATGATCGAGGAGGTGTTGAAATGGAGCTGAGAATAGAAAAAGAGAGGTACAACCCGCTCCTTAAGAGGAGGGAGGTGTACTTCAGAATAACATTCAACGGAGCCACGCCGAAGAGGAGTGAAGTCAGGGAGAAGCTTGCCGCTTTGCTAAACGCCGATTTAAACACCACCGTGATCGACTGGATGAGAAACGAATTCGGGAAAACTGAAGCGGTTGGCTATGCCAAAATCTACGATAGTGAGGAGGACATGAGAAGCATCGAGGAGGAACACGTTTTGAGGAGGAACTTCGGAGGTAAAGAGGAGAGTGAAGGTGAAGGGGGTGAGTAAGCTTGGCTAAGGGTGGCGGAAAAGGAAAGGAAGTAGTCTCCAGATACTACGAAATTAAAGGGGACAGAGTTGTTAGGACGAGGAAGTTCTGTCCGAGGTGCGGAGAAGGAGTTTTCATGGCAGAACACAAAGATAGGAGAACTTGTGGCAAATGCGGTTACACCGAATTTAAGAGATGATCGCTTTAGGCATCGAAGGAACAGCTTGGAATTTAAGTGTAGGGGTAGTTAATGAGAAGGAAGTTTTAGTTCTCGAAAACTCTCCATATATCCCCCCTTCTGGAGGAATTCATCCGAGAGAAGCGGCGCAGCACCATTCTGAGGAAATAGGGAAAGTTCTGAAGAAAGTTTTTTCTAAAATAGATCCGGAGAAGATCGATCTTATAGCTTTTTCTCAGGGTCCGGGATTGGGCCCTTGCCTTAGGATCGTGGCTACTGCTGCGAGAACCTTAGCCTTAAAACTTGAAAAGCCTCTTGTCGGAGTCAATCATTGCCTCGCTCACGTTGAAGTCGGGAAGTGGACAACGAAAGCAAAAAATCCCGTGGCTGTTTACGTAAGTGGAGGAAACACCCAGATAATTGCGAAGAGGGGAAAAAGATACAGAGTTTTCGGAGAAACGCTCGATATAGGTTTGGGCAATGCAATAGACAAGTTAGCGAGGTACATGGGATTACCGCATCCCGGAGGACCAAGGATTGAAGAGCTTGCTAAGATGGGTAGAAGATACCTAAAACTTCCTTACGTGGTTAAGGGAATGGATTTATCTTTTAGCGGAGTTGTTACCGCTGCACAAAAGTACTACGACGCTGGAGAAAAGAAGGAGGACATAGCCTACAGCTTTCAGGAAACGACTTTTTCCATGGTAGCGGAAGTTTCCGAAAGAGCTATGGCTTTTCTTGAGCTTGACGAACTGCTTTTAGTCGGAGGAGTTGGAGCTAACAAAAGGTTGCAGGAAATTCTCAGGATTATGTGCGAGGATAGGGGAGCAAAATTCTACGCTCCTCCGAAGGAGTTGATGGGGGACAACGGGGCAATGATAGCTTACACCGGATTGCTGATGTACAAACATGGTTACGAGACGAAAATAGAGGACTCAAGAGTTTTACCGAACTTCAGAATAGACGAGGTGGAAATTAGATGGTAGAGGTATACCGCGGCGGGGAAGCCGAGGTGAGGATTTACGAAGACTTCGTTGAGAAGATAAGGAGGAGAAAGAGATACAGGATAAGGGAGCTTGACGAAGAGATAAGAAAGAAGAGAACGAGAGCTGAGGCGAGAATAATTTCTCAGGCGAGAAAAGCCGGAGTGGCGACGCCGATAATTCTTGACGTGGAGAACGATAAAATCGTCATGGAAAGGATAAGGGGAGATGAGTTGAAGGATGTAATGAACGAAGAACTTTGCAGAGAGGTTGGGAAAATAGTAGCTAAGCTCCACTCAGCTGGAATAATTCACGGAGATCTAACTCCAAGAAACATGATTTACTCGGAGGGAAAAATTTACGTGATAGATTTCGGTCTGGCTTTTCACAGTCACGAGGTGGAGGCTAAAGGAGTGGATTTGCACGTTTTTATAGAGTCACTAAAAGCAGCCTACGATAACTGGGAGAGATTAAAAGAAGCTTTTCTTCAGGGATATTTGGAGAGTGGTGGAAGCGAAGAGGTTTTAGAGAGGTTAAAGGAAATAGAGCAGAGGGGAAGGTATATAGAAAGGTAGAGAAGTATCGTTTTTCATGGCAACGTATATCTTTTTCCACAAAGAGTTTGTTGGGAAGGATTGGCCCATAGTTGGGGACAGATACAGAGGTTTTGAAAGCTTAATTGAAGAATTTAAAAAGCTCGGAGCTGTTGTTTTGGAGCCAGAGGAAGTTGATGAAAGTCTTCTGCTAAAAGTGCACACGGAAAAGTTTCTGGAGGAACAGAG
>WAQS01000020.1 GCA_015520115.1 Ferroglobus sp. | reverse complement strand
TACCATGACAGTAAAGAAGGCTGTATTCTTTTTAGCTATACTGCTAATCTTATTGGTATTATCTTTTTACAAAGTTGAGCAAAATAATAATTATTTTTGGAATATTTCCAAACAAGAAAGTCTGATTTAGAGAAAAGCATTCTTGGTGAGGGTAGATACGTACGTACAACACCACAGGAACTGCCAGTACAGCAGTACTCAATCTTAAATAAATACCCAGATGTCCGTGTTTTCTATGAGCTAATTTTAAGTGAAAGCCCAACAAAACCTAATGTTATTAAAATATCTCTTGAAAACAGAGGAGAAGACATTATAACGTTCGCAGTTAGGAGCGTAAAAATTGCAGGAGACGATGGGAAATATTACGAAGGGTTTGCAACTGAAGGATCTTTAAATTATATTAAATTGTATCCGAATGAAATTTCAGCTAAAAAGTTTTACTTTTCATCTGTGCCTCGATCAGGCACGCTTCTGATTGAAATAAAATACGATGCAAGAACTTCTGAAATTGTCAAAATGTCTTTTAAAGCTCGTAAGTGATTGTCTGGACGAGAGATTTTTATATGCAGCAAGACGTACTTAATTTTCTGCATGTACAAAGTCAAGGAAAGGGATTTCGTAATACTCACAGAAGTTCTCAGGAAATCGGAGGAGATCAAGCCGAGTCAATATGCCAAGAGAATTGTTTTCGAAAAGTACAGAATACTTGGCACCGACTTAGACAGGATTCTCACAGCCGTGTACTACAAGATCATGAAGAGGCTCGGAATAATCGATAGAATAATTAGAGAGGTGGTGGGGGTTCATCAAAACATCCTCGATCCTTGGTTGAGAGCTTCTCTCCGCGTTACTATCGAGTTCTTCGTTTTTGAAAAGAGGTACGTGAAGCATTTGGAGAAGAATGCCGTGAAGAAGAGCGTTGCAAGTTTTCTTTCTAAGATAACCCACCCTTACGTCGGGATGTTCTATTACGAGGTATTCGATAAAATTACTTTTTACGAACCCAAACCGAAAAACGAGATCGAAAAGTTTGAATTCGAGTACCTCCTTCCAGCTTGGTACATAAAAAAGATGAAGGAAGTCGTTGGAGATGAGTTGGAGGAGCTGTTAAAAGCTTTGAACACGGAGCCGAAAATTAGCGTGAGGGTAAACACGTTAAAAGCGAGGGTTGATGAAGTGGTCAAAGCTCTGGAGAAGGAAGGGAAGGATGTTGCAGTCAGCGAAGTCGTTCCGACGGTGATCAAATTTGCCGGACCTTACGATTTCGACAGATCCAAGCTGTATAAAAAGGGTAAGTTCGTTATACAGGAAGAGGCGTCAGCTTTGGCTTCTATCCTCCTCGACCCAAAGCCCGGAGAGGTTGTTGTAGACCTCTGCGCAGCGCCGGGCGGAAAAACTCTTCATATGGCTGAGTTGATGAAAAACAGAGGGGTAATTCACGCTTTCGACATCGATGAGCTGAGGTTGAAAAGGATGGAGGAGTTGATCGAAAGATGCGGAATCAGAATCGTAAAAATATACAGGAAAGATGCGAGAAAAGCCACTAAAATTCTTGGTGAGGAAATTGCCGATAAAGTCATGCTCGACGCTCCATGCACGTCGGATGGAACGCTAATGAAGAACCCGGAGCTAAGGTGGAGGATTAGGGAGGATAAGATAAAGGAACTGGCGGAGCTTCAATACGAGCTGCTCAACGTTGCTATTGATTTGCTCAAGCCGAAAGGTAGGGTTTTGTACTGCACGTGTTCGATGTTTAAAGAGGAGAACGAGGAGGTAATTGAAAGGATTTTAAAAGAAAGGAAGAACGTTAAACTCGTTCCGCTGAAGGGATATTACTCCCCGGGCTTCATCGAGGGGACGATTAGAGCGTTTCCTCACAGGCACAACACTATAGGGTTTTTCTATGCCCTCCTTGAAAAAGTTACTTCTTGAATCTGGGCATGCAAATTATTTCCCTGACTTCCATGTCGAAGAAGTTGTTCATGTGAGCCGGTCTGATTACTGCTGCCGTATCAGCTCCCCTTCCTCTCCCTCCAACGCAAACAACCTCTTCTATAGGAATCGCTCCGCTGTCGGCAGCCATTATAGCAATCTCAACGCAAACCTTCATTCCGTGTCCGAACAAAGATCGAAGAGCTTCAGCAACAGCCTCAACTCTGCTCACTCCTCCGAACTTTCTCGTGAAACTTCTTTCTACTCCGCTTAAAGCATGGCTTTGCCTGACTATCTTCACACCTTTGCTCCTCAAAAATTCCTCCACATCTTCGCTCATAGAATTCTCTCCCTCCTTGTAAAATCCGGTGTGATAGGTGACGCAAACGAGGTTGATCTCAGCTTTCTTTTTCTCCAGAACTTCAAGGGCTTTTTTTGCCGTCTCGCCGGTTGAAGAAGCTACAACCAAATGCTTTAGTCCCCTCTTCAAAGCCCTTTCTACCGCAAGCTCAAGAGTTTTTTCAGTGTTCTGCTTTCCCGGCTTTTCGAAGTAGTAGATTTCCTCCATCATACGTAGAAGAGGAAGAACACCATCAACATTAAAACTATCGTAAGAATTAAAGCCAAGACCGCCATTCGGGAAGAGCCGAATACTATTGGAATCGGACCGATGAGGACTACCCCTCCAGCTTCTACTTTCCTTCTTTCTCTATCCTCGAACTCTTCCTCTCTATATGTAT
>WAQS01000019.1 GCA_015520115.1 Ferroglobus sp. | reverse complement strand
GGGCTATGATAGAGACTGGAGAGACTATAAGCTTTGAGAAGGGAATAGTTGTAGATAAGCATAGCATAGGTGGAGTTCCCGGCAACAAGATTAGCCTTATCATAGTCCCAACGGTAGCTTCTGCCGGCTTGTTAATTCCAAAAACTGCGAGTAGAGCAATAACTTCCGCAAGCGGTACTGCAGACACTATGGAAGTTTTAGCGAACGTAAATCTGAGCGTTGAGGAGATAAAGGAAATAACGGAAAGAGTTGGAGGGGTTATAGCTTGGGGTGGTGCTACCAACATAGCTCCGGCTGATGATAAGATAATCAGGGTGGAGTATCCTCTTTCGCTGGATCCGAAGCCTCAGCTCTTGGCAAGCGTCATGGCTAAGAAGGGAGCTGTTGGAGCAAGGCACGTGGTTATAGACATCCCAGTAGGTGAAGGAGCGAAGATATCGGATATGAAGAGGGGAAGGGAACTTTCGAGCGACTTCGTTGAGCTTGGAAGGAGACTCGGACTAAACGTGACTTGTGCAATAACTTACGGAGGACAGCCAATCGGAAGAGCCGTAGGGCCGGCTTTGGAGGCTAAGGAGGCTTTAAAAGCTATGGAAGAAAGAAAAGGCTCTTCGAGTCTCCTTGAAAAATCCTTTGGAATAGCGGGAATTCTCTTCGAAATGGCTGGAATAGCTATGAACGGTTACGAGTACGCTAAAGAGCTTTTTATGAAGGGCAAGACTCACGAGAAGTTCTTGGAAATAGTAGAAGCTCAGGGAGGGGAAATAAGGAAGTCGGAGGAGATAATGGTCGGAGAAAATACGCACACATTCACTGCCGCTTTCGAAGGGGCTGTTGTGGCTGTTAGAAATAAAGCGATAGTCAAAATAGCAAGATCAGCCGGAGCTCCGAAGGATAAGGGTGCTGGAATTGTCGTTCACAAGAAGAAGGGAGAAGTCGTCAAAAAAGGGGATCCTCTATTCACGATTTACGCTGAAAAGGACTGGAAGCTTCAAAATGCTGTAGAAACTGCGAGGGGTGATTTTCCGATTATAGTTTCTGGGATGATCCTCGATAGGTATCCTTCCTTCAAGGTGATGTAGTATGGAAGTTTTGGAAGGTTTGAAGGATGTTGTGGTTTGCGAGAGCGAGATAAGCAGGATAGTCATCGAGAATGGGGAAGCTGTTCTTGAATACAGGGGGTACAACATTCACGATTTGGCGAAACACTCCACCTACGAGGAAGTGGCGTACTTACTCCTTTACGGGGAGTTACCTTCAAAGAGCGAACTGGAGCTGTTTAGCGAAGAGCTAAAAGAAAGAAGGGAGCTTCCTCCGCAGGTTATTGGTTTGCTTTCGAGCCTTTCCCCCTTCAGCCACCCCATGGTAGCTTTGAGAACTTCGGTCAGTTATCTTGGCACTCTGGACAAGTACATACATCACATAGACGAGGAAAAAAGTTTGGAGAAAGCTAAGAATTTAATAGCGAAGCTTCCGACGATTGTTGCATACTTCCACAGGATAAGGACTGGACAAAAGCTCATTCATCCTAACGACGAGCTCGATCATGCGGAAAACTTCCTCTATATGCTCCACGGAGATATTCCGAATGAAGTTGAATCGCGAGCGTTGGATGTTGATTTGATACTTCACGCGGACCACGAACTCAACGCTTCAACTTTCGCAGCGAGAGTTGCAGCTTCCACCCTCGCTGACATGTACGCTTGCGTTGTTGCTGCGACGGGCACCTTAATGGGTCCGCTCCACGGCGGAGCGAGTCAGAAAGTTATGGAAATGTTGAGGGAAGTGGCTGTGCCTTGGAGGGCTGAAAGTTACGTCAAAGAGAAGCTTGAAAGGGGAGAAAGGATAATGGGCTTCGGACACAGAGTTTACAAGAAGGTCATAGATCCGAGAACGATAGAGCTGAAAACTCTTGCGAAGAAGCTCGCTGAACTTAAAGATCCGAGGTGGTACAAGATAAGTGAGGCTATAGAGGAGGCTGTCAGAAAGTATAAGGGGCTGCTGCCGAACGTTGATTTTTATTCAGCCAGCGTTTACGCAAATCTCGGAATTCCGGACGACATGTTCATCTGCATTTTCGCTCTGGGAAGAATAGCGGGGTGGACGGCACACATAATAGAGCAGTACAAGGACAACACCCTCATAAGACCGAGAGCAAAGTACGTGGGACCAATTAGAAGAAAATATATACCCATTGAAGAAAGAGGATAACCTCAAAAGATCTTTTCGGGAGGTGTTCGAGTGGAGCTATCCAGCAGACTCAAGGCTCTTCCTCCTTACCTGTTTGCTGAACTGGACGAGATGAAGAGGAAGAAGGTTTTGGAGGGTGTTGACGTAATAGACTTCGGAGTCGGAGATCCCGACTTACCAACTCCACGGCACATAGTGGAGGAGATGCAGAGGGCTGTTGAGAAGGAGGAAAATCAGAAGTATCCGAGCTACGAGGGGAAACTTGAGTTTAGGGAAGCTGTAGCTGAATTCTATGGTAGGAGGAAGAAGGTGGATCTGAATCCTGAGACTCAGGTTATAGCCTTAATAGGCTCGAAAGAGGGAATAGCGCACCTCCCCTTAGCTTTCGTAAACCCCGGAGATATAGTCCTCGTTCCAGATCCGGGTTATCCCGTTTATTACTCTTCAGCTATACTGGCTGAAGGAAAGCCGTACAAAGTTCCGCTCAAGGAGGAAAACGGATTTCTACCGGATTTGGAGAGCATTCCCGATGATGTTGCGAAGAAGGCGAAAATATTCTTCTTGAATTACCCCAACAACCCTACAACGGCTGTTGCGGAAATGGACTTCATAAAAGAATGCGTCGACTTCTGCATAGACAACGAGATAATTCTCGCTCACGATGCTGCCTACAGCGAAATTGCCTTCGATTACAGACCTAAGAGCTTTTTAGAATACGAAAACTCTTTCGAATGCACGATAGAATTTGGATCGTTGAGCAAAACCTATAACATGACTGGCTGGAGAATTGGTTACGCTGTAGGGAATGAGGAAATTATTAGGGGATTGTTGAAGGTTAAGACGAACGTTGACAGCGGGGTTTTTCAAGCGGTTCAAGACGCTGCTATAGTAGCTTTGAGGGGAGATGACAGCGTTATAGAAGAGAACAACAGGGTTTACAAGGAGAGGAGAGATGTTCTCGTTGAAGGATTGAGAAAACTCGGTTTTGAGGTGGAAAAACCGAAGGCAACGTTCTACGTTTGGATGAAGGTTGACGGTAGCAGCATAGAGTTTGCGAAGACCCTTCTTGATAAAGCTGGAGTTCTCGTAACCCCCGGAGTTGGGTTTGGGGAGCATGGCGAGGGTTACGTAAGGTTTGCTTTGACTAGAAGCGTTGAAAGAATAAAAGAAGCGTTGGAAAGGATGGAGAGTGCGCTGAATGTTTGAGAGCAAAAATGGCGTTCTTCACGTTGAAGATCTAAGCGTTATCGATTTGGTTGAACGCTTCGGAACTCCTCTCTACGTAACTTCCTATGCAAAGCTTAGGGAGAATATAGAGGCTTACAAAAAAGCCTTTAGTTGGGCGAGGGTACTCTATGCGGTAAAAGCTAACAATAATTTGGCGATAATGAAGATAATCGCAAAGGAGAATTTTGGAGCAGACGTTTTTTCTCAGGGAGAGCTCTATCTGAGTCTTTTAGCGGGTTTTGATAAGAAGTTCATCCTTTTCAACGGTAATTCGAAGAGCGAAGAGGAGATAAAAGCCGGGATAGAGTCGGGAGTGAAGTTCAGTGTGGATAGCGTTGACGAGCTTTACACGATCTCCGAAATGGCGTTGGAGATGGGTGTGGAAGTTGAGATAGCTTTCAGGGTAAATCCAGACATAGATCCGAGAACTCACCCTAAGATAGCTACCGGGTTGAAAAAGTCCAAGTTTGGTATTCCCGCTGAGCAGGTTGTTGAAACTTATCGGCTCGCTTTAGAGTTGCCGAATGTAGTTCCTGTTGGAATTCACTGCCACATAGGGAGTCAGATAACCGAAATCTCCCCGTTCGTCGAAGCTGTGAATAGAATTTTCGATCTTGCAGAAAGGGTCGAGGATCTCGGAATTGATCTAAAATTCGTGGACATAGGTGGAGGTTTGGGGATAGACTACGAGAGTAAAGGAGTGCCAACTCCTGAAGATCTGGCTAACGCTCTAAAGCCGGTTTACGAGGATAGAAAGAACAGACTCGATTCAAATCCCGAGCTTTGGCTTGAGCCGGGAAGAAGCTTGGTTGGAAACACTACTATTCTCTTAACGAGAGTAAATGCCGTTAAAAGAGCCTACAAGAATTTTGTGGCAGTAGATGCTGGCTTCAACCTTCTCATCCGTCCGGCGATGTACGGGGCTTACCACAGAATAGCTGTGGCTAACAAAATGGATTGGGAAGAAGAAGAGCTTTACACGGTTGTAGGGCCAATCTGCGAAAGCGGAGATGTTCTCGGAGAAGACAGAAAGCTTCCAAGGGTTGAGAAGGGAGACATAATTGTCGTTTTCGACGCTGGAGCTTACGGATTTGTTATGAGCAGCCAGTACAACGGAAGACCGAGGTGTGCTGAAGTTTTAGTGAAGGGGAACGAAGCGTTCGTTATAAGGGAGAGGGAGAGTTTCGGAGACTTAATCGCTAAGCAGAAAATTCCCGAATTTCTTCTTTAATGCTTTTCAAAACGATGTAGGATGCGACAGTCCCGGCTAATATCGTCAAGAAAGATACTCTGAGCATGAATCTAAAGCCGTAAAGGTCGCTGAGCAAGCCTCCGAGAATCGGACCGATCATCCAGCCGACACTCCAAGTGGAGTTGTAGATTCCCATTGCCTCTCCTCTCTCGTCTTTTCTCGTCAAATCGGCTATAAGCGTTGGAGCGCTAACACCGAGGGTGCTCCAAGCCACTCCTTCGATGAGATGGATTGGATATGCGAAGATGACGTCGGAGATTAAGGAATACAGCAGCATGACAGCTGCGAAGCTTATTTGAGAGGTGAGGATGAGAGGTTTTCTTCCGTATCTGTCTGCTACTCTTCCAGAAATGTAGGCTGCCAAAGCTCCGCTCATAGCTCCAAGGGTAAATAAAGAGCCCACTTGGGTTTTCGTCGCTCCAAGCTCTTCGGCTATGTAAATCGGCAGAACGGAGTACATCATGCCGGAGGCGATCATCATCGGCAGCAGCGTTATTGAGAATATCGTCGTCTTTCTCATCTTCTGCAAATCTCAACGAAGTTCTTGTAGAGTTCTACTCCGTACTCTGAGTGGTAAACTTCCGGATGCCACTGCACACCAAATATTGGCTTCTTCTTGTGTTTCATAGCCTCTATTTCGCATATCTCCGATCTTGCAAGAATTTTGAAATTCTCGGGCAACTTTTTAACCTCGTCCATGTGACTCGCCCAAACTTTTATCCTCTCGGGAAATCCTTCAAAAAGCTCGTTTCTATCCACTATTTCGACTTCCACCTCTGCGTAACCCCCAGTTTTTCCTCTTCCGACTTCTCCTCCAAAAACTTTGGCGATGAGCTGATGTCCGAGGCATATGCCGAGAATTGGTATGTCGAGCTTTTTCACGTACTCCTCGCAGTTTCCAGTCTTATCCAAGGAGGGGCCCCCTCCTAAAACAAGCCCGTCGGCGTCGATCTCTTCTACCGGAGTCGTGTTTTGAATAAGCTTGGTTTCAACTCCCAGATCCCTGAGAGTTCTGTGGATGAGGTGATTGTACTGTCCGTAGTTATAGACGACGTAAATCTTGACCATACAACGGAAGTTTCGTCGGCAGATTATAATATTTTTCTCAAAGGTCGATCACTTTTTGTTGAAGTAAGGGGGGAGCGATAGCGTTATATTCATTCGATTTTCAAACTCTTTTGAGATGATGAATTCAGCCTTGTCTGAGCTGTGATGACGCCACTGGCTCTGATCAAACCTTTTTTATAAAACTTTGTGATGAGGTAAAACCTTATATTTGAAAGTTAACAGTGTATAACTAATGATAATGATCAATATTGTTGAAAGTGTGGTAGCGGCTTTGGGGCTTTTAGCATCTCTTCTCCTCCTTTACCTCTCGGGAACTGGGGAAGTAGAAAAGTTGAGGCTTGCCGTCCAATCTTGGATTTCGTTGAGCAGATATCTGATGATGCTCGCCTTGGTTTTCGCCTTCATTAGTATTGTTGAGTCGCTGGAGTTTCTCTCTTCCGTTTTTGGGATAGATTCTGGAAGTGTTGTAAGGTTAGCAAACATTGTAGCGGGACTTTTTGCAATTCTCCTGTTGATTGCTATAATCAGAGTACTGGCTAACAACAAGGACGAAATTTTTGTGCTCGACAGCTCGGTTTTTTACGGAAAGTTCGGAATAACTCTGCTTTACGTGGCTGTAATTTTAATAGCTGCAGATCACGTGAAAGGTTTAGTCGGTTCGAAGTTGAAAATCTTATTCGATATTGCCTTCCTTGCGTTTTTGCCTCTCTTCGTATTCATAGCTGTGAGGTTTAGGAGCTACAGCGAGTTGATAAGAAAGGGAAGCATAGTCATCTCTCCCCACACAACGGATGTTTTTGTAGGGGTTTCCGCTTCTTTCATGCTCTTCTTTTTCTCTTTAGCGGTACATTCGATTGAGGACTTTGCAATCTACAATATCATCGAAGTTTGCTCTCTTTCTGTTTTCGCACTCGTGAGCGCTTACTACGGAAACGAAATCGAGAAAATTATCGAAGCCGCTAAGGATTGATGAAAATTTTCGAGTCAGCCTTGGGAGGTGTTCGTTCAGCATTGGGGGAATTCAGCAAAGCTTATATTTCCTAATTTGAAGCTTTGTGGAGAATGAGAATTGTAATGAAGTTCGGTGGAGTCAGTGTAAAGGATGGAGAAAACATCCTCCACTGCGCAAACCTCGTTAAGAAGTACTCGAAGGATAATGAGGTAGTCGTTGTTGTCTCCGCCATGCAAGGTGTTACCGATTCCTTACTTCATGCTGCTCACAAATGCTACAAAGAAGCCTCTCACGGTTTTATAAAGCTGTTTATAGCCGAGCTTGCGAAGAGGCATTACGATGCCATCGAGACGGCTGTTAAGGATAAGAAGATTAAGGAGAAGGTCATAAACAGGATAGACAACCTTTTGGACGAACTTGAAAAGATCCTTCTCGGGATAAGCTACCTTGGTGAGCTGACGAAGAGAAGCGAAGATTATATTCTCTCCTTCGGAGAGAGACTTCTCGCCCCAATTTTTTCCGCCTCCCTAATTTCTCTTGGCGTGGACAGCGTGGCTTTAACCGGTGGAGATGCCGGGATTATCACCGATTCGAACTACGGGAGAGCAAAACCTCTTTCGGAAGTGTACAGCTTAATAAAGAGTAGAATAGAGCCTTTAATCTCCATAAAGAAGTTGGTTCCGGTCGTTACTGGATTCATAGGCGTAACCAAAGACGGGAACATCACAACTCTTGGCAGGGGTGGAAGTGACTTAAGTGCCACGCTAATAGCTGCGGCAATCAACGCCGATGAAGTTTGGCTGTGGAAGGAAGTCGACGGGGTAATGACGACTGATCCAAAAATAGTTCCCGAAGCCAAGCTAATTCCGGAGCTGAGTTATCAAGAAGCGATGGAGCTGTCGCATTTTGGAGCCAAGATTCTGCATCCGAGGGCGATTGAGCCGGTTATGAAGAGAAAGATCCCCGTGAGAATAAAGAACACGTTCAATCCGGAAGCGGAAGGCACGGTTATAAGAGACGGAATTACCTCGACTAAGGATGTTGTTAAAGCTTTGAGCTTAATAGAGAAGGTATCGATAGTCAACATCAGCGGAGCGGGATTCGATTTCGCTGAGATTATGACGGAAGTTTTTAGAATTCTTGCGGAAAACAAAGTGAACGTTGTTATGGTAGCTCAGAGCTCTTCTGAACTGAATCTTTCCATAGTCGTTGACGATTCGGATTACGATAAAGCCATGGAAGCTCTGAAAAAGATTGAGAACGGATCGATAAAGGTGGAGGG
>WAQS01000018.1 GCA_015520115.1 Ferroglobus sp. | reverse complement strand
TTGTTACACCCTATTTAATCTCAAGGATGAATAGGGTTTTGAAGAGACCTGTAAGAATCTTAGTTGTTGCTCCAACGCCGTATGCAGTTCAAACATACTTCAGATTTCTCAAAAAGGCTCTTGTGAGGCAAGGAATGAAGGAATTTAGGGAGAAAAAATCCAACGACCTCATCACGGTCATCAACAGTAAGTGGGCGAGAGTGGAGTATGCGGTGCCAAGAAGGGCGATGGTTGAAAAGGATTATGCGGATATAATAATAGTAGATGAAGCTGCCGGAATAGATGTGCCGGTTCTATGGAAAATAGTTGAGGGAGCGAAGTACATGATATTCTCAACGACGATCCACGGATACGAGGGAACGGGAAGAGGATTCGCTATAAGATTTCTCAGAAGGCTTGAGAAGGACGAAAGCGTTGAGATAGTGAAGATACACATGGAGGAGCCGATAAGGTACGGAAAAGGAGATCCGATAGAGGCTTGGCTTTACGAAGTGTTAATGCTTGATGCCCAGCCAGCTAAGATCGAAGAGGAGGATATTGAAAAGATAAAGAGGGGAGAGTTTGAGTTTGAAGAAATAGATAAGGACGAATTGATAAAGAACGATTCGCTGCTCAGGGAATTCTTCGGAATTTACGTTCTCGCCCACTATAGGAATCGCCCTTCGGATTTGGTAATCCTCCTTGACATGCCCAATCATCTGCCTTTGAGGGTTAAGGTGAACAATAAGACTGTTTGCAGCTTGCATATTGCGATAGAGGGTAAGATGGACGAAGCCACCATAGAGAAAATCGCCAAGGGTTACAAGCCGAAGGGTCAGATAATTCCGGATTTAATTTTGAAGCACTACTGGAACTACGAGTTTCCTAAGCTCACGGGAATAAGAATTGTAAGAATTGCAACTCACCCAGATGTGATGGACATGGGTATTGGCAGCTTCGCTTTGAAAAAAGCTGTGGAATGGGCGAAAAGCAAGGGAATGGACTGGGCTGGAAGCGGGTTTGGAGTTTCTCCGGAACTTCTGAGGTTCTGGATGAGGAACGGCTTTATCCCAGTGCACATAACTCCTCAGAGAAATGAAGTTTCCGGTGAGCATTCCACCATAGTTTTGAAAGCTTTGAACGACAAGGTCTATGAAATGCTTGAGGAGATAAATTCGGAGTTTATAAGAAGAGTTATAGAGCTTCTTGGAGACGAATTAAAGGATTTAGAAGTCGAAACGACGAAACTTCTCCTTTCGAGTATACTAAAACCGGCAAGAGTTCCAAAGCCCGAGTTCGGCAGAGTTGAAAGGAGAAGGATAAAGAAGTACTTGCAGGGGCAGAGCCTTTACGAGTACACATCGGACATAATAAAACCGATCGTTCGCTACTATTATTCCCAGACTGAAAAAATCGATCTTGAAGAAGATGAGGAAAAGCTGCTCATAGCCAAATGTTTGCAGCTTAAAAGTTGGAGTGAAATCCACGTTGAGAAGTCCTACAAGAAAATGGTTAAGGCTGTTCAAAAGCTCTGGAGGTGGTTCTACGAAGGAGGAGAAGAGGATTAATTTCGATCCAGAATTCGTGGAGATGATTTTAAAGAAAGGTAAGACGACGACGGTGAGAAGAGGAATTAAGAGGTATCCGGTGGGGAAGATAGTTGAGCTTACGGTGAACTACGAACCCTTCGCTAAAGCCAAGATAGAGCGAGTTGTTGTGAAGAGAGTATCGGAATTGACCGACGAAGACGCTAAAAGGGACGGATTCGAAAGCAAAGAAGAGTTAATAAACGCTTTAAAGAAAATTTACGGTAACATAAACGATAACGAATTCGTTACGATAGTCCACTTCTCGTTGGTGGAATAATGGATGTGGTAATCATCGGAGCCGGATATGCGGGAAGTCTAATAGCTTCCCAGCTGGAAAACTACGATATCGTTGTTTTTGACAAAAACAAGAAAAGAAAGAACAAATCCGTAACGACTTTTAGAGAAGTGGTTGATGAAGGGGCAATAAAGAATACCTACTCCAAGCTCACGTTCATGAACACTAAAGGTACTAAAGTGGAGTACGACTTTAATGAGGAAATTTTCGCCTTTGTTGACTATCAAAAGCTCTGTGATTCTCTGTGGACGGATATAGAGGAGAAAAAGGTAGTTTCATACGATAAAAAGGGTGTTGTTTTGGAAAACGGAGAAAGGATTGAAGCAAAAGTTGTTGTAGATTGCTCGGGAATAGATGGAGAAAACCTTCGAAGGAATTCTGGGATAAACATACCGCCGAGATTGATCTACATAACCTACGAGAGAGTTGATAGGCTAAACGTTCCAGATGACACTTTTTACTTAATAGTTGGATGTTCGATATATGGTGGATGGATATATCCGGCGAAACCCTCGGAAATTGGGGCAGCAAATCTGTTCAAAAGGAAGGAGAACGTTTACTATCCAGAAACAACCATTCTAAAAAAATCCTATCCTGAAATTTTTGTAGAAAGCGAAATCAAACAAATTTTCAAGGAAGTCTATCCTTACGGTTTTGTTAAAAGGGTCGTTAACGATAATGTCATTCTCTTCGGCGATTCAGCTGGATTGACGCATCCCATGTACGCTACAAGCATCCATTATATCCATCACGCCTCCAAACCTCTTTCTGAATCGATTAAGAGTTATTTAAACGGTTATGGGAAGCTTGAAGAATATCAAAAGTGGTGGAAAAGCTCGTGGATCTCCACAAGAAAGCTGAAGTCCATCCAGATTCCATAATAAATGAATTGAAAGGTTTAAAAGATGAAAAGGTGTACGTTAAAAATCCGCCCAAGATTTGGGAGCTACCATTAAAATTGCTTTTGAAAACCGCTTACTACTATCTCAAGCTGTCAATTTGAAAAACCACCGGAAATCACGATCTTCATCGCCTCCTCAACGCTGATGTCCAGATAAATCAGCTCCTCTTCTGGAACCAAAACAACGAGCCCGGAAGTTGGATTTGGAGAGGTGGGAATGAAAACGTTGACGAGGTTTTTTCCTGTTTTTTCACACGCCACTTTTATCGATTTTCCAGAGGTGAAACCTATCGCGTAGATCCCTCTCCTCGGATACTCGACCAAAACAACCCCACGAATTCTTTCAGCCTCACTTTCCACAAGCACTTTCACAGCCTCTTTTGTTGCGCTGTAAATCGTTCTGAGTAGGGGGACTTTTAAAAAGCTTTTCTCAAGTCTTTCGATGATTTTTCGCCCCAAAGCGAATCTACTCAGCAAACCAAGGATCAGAATCGTTAGAAAGAGAAATAACAAGCTGAATCCCGGAACGTAAAATCCGGAGATTTTGTGCACTGCCGGAGAAATTAGATTTTCGATCCACCTAAAGGTGAAGTAGAGAACGAAAATCGATGCAGCCAATGGCAAAAATATCACCAGTCCGGCAAGCAGCGTATCTCTCAAAGTCTTGAGCATGCTTCAAATTTCTTCGAATGCAAGATAATAGTTTTGTTTATCTTGCAATTTTGTAAGAAAAAAATTTATCAAACATATTACTCAAAATAGGTCACGATTGTTTATGGTGGATGACTTTGTGCAAAGTAACCATGAATTTGATCTTGACGATGTTGTATCAAGATTAGAGGGATTGAGGACGCTGATTGTGTACGATTCAAAATACGTCGTGAGAACCCTTATTTTTGGAAAAATCATCCCTCAACACGCCGATAAGAGGTTGTTTATTGCCGTTTATTCGGACAGCATGATGAGAAGGCTTGGCAAAACCTACGAATCCATTCCGGATGAAAGAATAAAGAGGATTTTAGACGATGCAGCGATAATTAAAGTTGGTCTGAACGAAAATGTTCCCTTTGGAAAGTTGCACGCTTACGTAAACATACACTCGGAGTGGTGGGACGATCTTATAGATGAACTTTACAAACTTGGCGATTCTTTCTTGCTTTTCCACGGATTTTCACTGCTCCCCATTGTTTACGGGAACGAGGCTTGGAAGTACTTGATGGACATTTTTGACGCCTTGCCGGATGAGATAACCTTTGTGAATAAAATATCCTCTTCTCTCTACGATGAAAACGTGAAGCGGTTTATGGAAAGGTTTCACGATGTAATCCTCGCTGTGAAAAGAGAAGAAGACTTCTTTCCGGTGGGAAGAACTTACTGGATAGGGGTGGAACAGAGCATAATCTTCGACATCAAGCCGGGATATGCAAGATATAAGCTTGTCGGAGAAAATTTGCAGAAGATTGAGTAAGAGAACTCTTAGTTTTTGTCTGAAAAGCCAACTCCGATAACTTAATGCCTTAAGACATACAGAGTGAATTTTTGGCTGTAAATAAATTTGAAGCACTTTGCAATTTCCCGAAATGTTTTTTGCTCGAATTCAAAGCTTTTTGACCGAAAAGAGATTAGGTTTATTTTAGCAGTTTTTCAAGACCTCTCCGATAAAGAACTTTGCTGTGAGATTATTTTGCGTCGTGTAAACTCTCATCAGAATTGTCCGTTTTCCTCACATCTACAGCTGAGAAAACGTACAGATTCTTTTTGGTAGCTTTGACAATTGTTTCGTCAATCGCTATGAGTTTTTCTCCCTCTTTTCGGTCGAAGTGGGCAGTTGCTCTTCAAACTCGTTTATCTACTTCTAAGCAGCTGTATGAGAAACAGGACGAAACTCAAGGATGATTTTTGCTGTTCTCCTCGTTGAAGGGGTTTGAACGTAAATCGCTATTCCAAGAATTCTGCTGTTGTTTGGGACTCTTTCTTTTTCAAGAGGGTTAAGCACTTCCATTATTTCTTCAAGCTTCATCATTCTGGAAAGGTAAAGTTTAGAAGTCTAAGAATTCTAACGAAAAGTCCTCTTCTGTATTTAAATACTCCAACATCAATTTCAAGAAAAGATGAACTTCCAATGTCCGCTTCGCTTTTAGAGTTTGGATTATCGAGTATAGCCGAAATATCAACGTCCAGTAACGGAGTTTCTTACCTTCGGCGTAAGATCCGAAAGGCAAATTACAACAACATCGGAGTGAGATCTTATCCTTTTCAATTACTTTCAGGAGTTTTTGATCGAGATTCATGCTAATCCCATTTGTACGGAGACTAATACTCTCAATAACTCCCGAATCAGCTTAACTTTCCTTTTGTTAAATTTTCGCAACGATTTCTTAATTTTCACTCGAAAAACGAAATAATCCGGTGGAACAGAAAGATTTAAGTTTTTGAAATTACAAATTTGCAATTAGGTAAAATCAAAACGGCGTAGAGCATATTAACAGCTCATGAAAGCGATGAAATCGAATTATTTTGGCAAATCATAGATTCTGAATTATATTTAGAATTATTATAATT
>WAQS01000017.1 GCA_015520115.1 Ferroglobus sp. | reverse complement strand
TTATATTTTATTAACCGAGAAACATGAAGTACATCTACGAGTTGTTCTTTTTCAGCTCTTTTATAGTGGGGATAGCGATAGCTTTGGCTTTGTATGTGTACTACGCAAGGAAGACGAAGAGGGCAGAGGCTGACGAGATACCCTTCGAAAGGCTTGGAAAGTTCGTCGTCGCTTTTTCGATTCTAATGATCGTGATCTTAACACCCCTTTCCCTCGATCCGAAGAGGAATCCCGATCCGGAGGCGGTGACATACAACGGAAAGACCGCTCTGGACGGGTGGAAAGTTGCTATAGATTACAACTGCATGGGCTGTCATACGATAGTCGGAAACGGAGCGTACTACGCTCCCGAATTAGTTTACATAGCAAGAAAGGCTGGAGATGGAGACACTATAAAGAAGCTGCTGGAAACATATGCTGGAACGAAGTACATGCCCTTCTACCTGAGCGAAGAGGAGATTGACGCTTTAACCGCTTGGATGCTCTATCTCAAAGATCTGAACACAAACAACTGGCCTCCGATGAAGGAGAACGATTACAGCTTTGCAACGAGCTTCGAAAAGAACGCTGTTAGGTGGTACGAGAGCTTCGACGCATGGGTTGGATACTGGATTCTGACAGTCTTCTTCACGGTCTTCCTCGTCTTCGGTATGTTTTACTGGTACGCGAGGGGGTGAGTTAGGTGCCGGAGTACAGGTCGCAGATGCTTGCTTTGCCCTTCGCCGTTATAGCCTTGATTCTTTTCTTCGTTCAGCTCGTAGCCGGAGGACTTCTTGCTCTATACTACCTCAATCCGGATTTGCTTTCGGGAATAGCGAACTTCAACTTGGTTAGAGCCTACCACATAAACGCACTGCTACTCTGGCTGTTCGCAGCAACATTTGCAGCGGTCTTTTACCTTACGCCGATACTTTCCAAGAGAGATCTGTGGGGGCAGAGCTTGGTTAAACTGCTTGCAGTAGTTTTCGTCTTCGTTGTCGTAGGAATATTCGCAACCCTTCCGTTAATGCAAACTGGAACGAACATATGGATTGCTAATCAACCGATGCTCGTTGAAGGAAAAGAGTACGTCGAGGCTGGGAGACTTTGGGACATATTCATCCTCATAGGATTCATTATAGTGGCTGTGGTCGTCCTAAAAACTCTTCCAAGTCCGAAAGAGTGGCCTTTAGCTTTATGGGCACTCGTAATAGGCGCTGCCGGAACGTTCCTCCTTTACATTCCGGGGAACTTGTTCTTCAAGAGCGTCGTCGTCAGCGAGTACTTTAGATGGTGGACTGTCCACTACTGGGTTGAAGGGAGCTTGGAGATAGCCTATGCCGGAGCTATAGGACTCGTCCTAATGCTTCTGATTCCGGATCCGAGAGTTAAAAAAGTCGTTGACAAATACATATTCTACGACGTCATTCTGGCAGCTACATCTGGAATAATAGGGCAGGGACACCACTATTTCTGGATAGGGACGCCAACCTTCTGGATTATGCTCGGAGGTGTTATAAGCGTTCTCGAAATAGTTCCCCTCGCTCTGATGGCTTTGGAGTCCCTCAGAATCGCTAAGGAATTGAAGCATCCCTTCCCCAATATACCGAGTCTTTACTTCATGGTCGGAATACTCATCTTCGGATTCATCGGAGTTTCGCTCCTCGGCTTAATGCAAACTTGGCCCTGGACGAACTGGTGGGAGCACGGAACTTGGGTCACACCAAGTCATGGCCATGAATGTATGATGGCCTTTGCAATGGGTGCAATAGCCCTTCTTTATCTCGCTTTGCCAGACTTAACAGGAAAACCCGTGGACAGAACCTTCGTTTCGTGGGGTAAAAAGGCTTTCTGGCTGATGTTCATCGGGCAAGTTATCCTCGCCACTTCCTTTGGTTTAGCTGGGACGGTGCAGATCTACCACTACTGGATTCTTTCCGAGCCATGGCAAAAAGTTCTTGAAGCGAGGTTCCCCTTCGTTCCCGGAATAGTTTTCGGAGGAGCAATGGTTTTCCTCGGATACCTCTACTTAGCAGCTTCGATGCTTCGACACATTCTCATGCCAGTTGAGGGAGAGGAGTACAAGCCAGCTGCTGCAAAGAAGAGTTTCCTAACAACATTCGATCACTTCCCGTTCCTTGTAGTCTTGGCGGTGTTCTTCTCGCTAATAGGCACCACCGGACTTTGGAGCTTTTCCTCCTCCGCAGTCCTTGAATTCGGAAATCTCTGGATTCCATTCACCCTCTCAGCAATAGCTTACGTGGGACTTGGAGTTCTGGCGGTGATCATGGCGAGCAAACTCGCAAGGGGGATAGAGTATGGTCACTATCTTGAATAGCTTTCTCAACTATTTTTTGCTTACGAAGCCTAAGTTAACAGCATTACTCCTACTCACAGCTTTAGTCGAAGCGCTTTCCGTTTACAACGGAAGCGTGGGAGTTCTATTAGCTCTAATTCTTTCGGTGTTTCTGAGCTGTTCCGGGGTTAATGCGATTACAGCTTACCTTGACAGAGACATAGATGCAATAATGAGCAGAACCAAACATAGACCTGTGCCAAGAAAGGCTGTGAGGGAAAAGAACGCTTTAATTTTCGGAACTCTTCTTCTCATTGTCGGACTTGCTTTAGCTTCTCTGATCAACATTTACGTTCTATTATGGGGAATCGTCGGAGCTGCTTTCGTTCTCAGCTACAACTACAAACTGAAGAGGCTAACGCCTTACAACATACTCATAGCATCTCCCGGTGGGGCAGCTCCTCTCCTTGGAGCTTACTCAGCAATGACCAGCGAGCTAATCTCTCTCCAATCGTTCCTTCTTGCTATGCTCATAGTATTCTGGACCCCCGTACACATCTGGAGTCTCGCAGTCTTTTACAGAGAAGATTATAGAAAAGCTGGAGTGCCGATGCTTCCCGTTGTAAAGGATAGAGAGAAAGTTATTAACGCCATAGCTGTGTTCACCTCCCTTTACGTACTCACAACTTTCGCAGTCTTCTCAACCCTCAGCAACGACGCTTTCAGCCTATCTATCGTGGCGTTGCTGAACTACCCCCTCGTCAAGCTTCTTTTGAAGTTGAGCGATGCCAAAGCCCACTACAAACTTTTCAAGCTGAGCAATCCCCACTTAGGGATAGTCTTTATATTGTACCTCTTCCTTTCAGTAGGGTGGTGGTAGCGTGAGGTGGCTGTTGATTCTACTATTGCTAACTTTCCCGGTGGCAGCCGAGGATGGCAAAACGATTTACGAGAAAAAGTGCCAGATGTGTCACGGAGAGAAGGGTGACGGGCAAGAAGACAAAGGAGTGGACTTTTCAGATCCGGAATACTGGAAGGATAAGAGCTACGAAGAAATATACGATGCGATAAAGAACGGAAAAGGCAAGATGCCAGCTTTTCCAGAGTTAAGTGATGAGGAAATAAAGAGCGTAATAGAGTACATAAAATCCTTCGCCCCGACACCGACACCAACTGAAACCCCCACTCCAACTCCAACACCAGAAAAAATAGTGACCGAAAAGAAATCGCCAGGATTCGGAATTCTTTTGCTTCTTGCAGCTGGAGCCTTAGCTCTAAGAAAAATTAAATAAAAATTTTTTATTTTTTCAGAATCTTGGGAACATTCTCCTCGTATGGCGGAAACACAACACCCCTCTCAGTAATTATAGCCGAAACGTACTTCAGCGGCGTGGCATCGAAAGCCGGATTGAATACCTTCACACCTTTCGGAGCTATGAACTTGCTTTTGCAGGTTATGTGGCAGTAAATAAGCTCATCCTCGCTTCTCTCCTCTATCTCAACGTCCTTGGCTTCTCTGTCCCAATCGAAAGTCGTTATCGGAGCGGCGACGAAGAAAGGAATTCCGTGCTCTTTTGCGAGAACTGCCAAGGTGTAAGTTCCTATTTTGTTGAACACCGCATCCTTCACGATTCTATCGGCTCCCACTATAACCTTGTCAACCATCCCCCTCTGCATAACTATTCCCGCCATGCTGTCGGCTATGAGCGTTACATCTATTCCGTCCTGCATTAACTCCCAAGCTGTGAGCCTTGAGCCTTGATTCAGCGGTCGAGTTTCGCAGGCTATGACTTTAACCCTCTTTCCTTCCTCAACAGCGCTTCTTATAACTCCCAAAGCAGTTCCCCAGTCGACGGTGGCAAGTCTTCCAGTGTTGCAAATCGTCAAAATAGTGTCTCCGTCCTCGATAAGCTTAGCTCCGAACCTTCCCATGAGTTTGTTCCTTTCCACATCTTCTTCAGCTATTTTTTCAGCTTCTTCCAGTGCGAGCTTTCTAATTTCCTCGACGCTTTCCCCTTTCAAAGCAGCTTTTAAAGCTCTTTCAATTCCGACGAAAAGATTCACCGCCGTAGGTCGAGTGGAAGCAAGAAGTTCAGCGGATTTTTTCAAATACTCCTTCATCTCGTCCACTGAGGAAAAATCTTTTTCGTGGGCTGCCAAAGCAATTCCGTAAGCTCCAGCTGCTTCTAAAGCAGGAGCACCCCTAACAGCAAGTTTTTTTATCGCTTCAGCAAGCTCCTCAACTCTTCTGCACTCAAGAATCTCGAATTTTTCCGGCAGCTTGGTCTGGTCTATGAGTTTAACGCAATCCTCCCAAAATATCGTTCGCATAACTTTGCCTTTTTGTTGAGATAAAAACGTTTGCGCAGCAAAAGTTTATATCCAAAAAAGTAAAAAAGATTTTGAGTGATGAATCTGGCAGTATCTGAGCTATGCGATGATGATGGCCGTACTTTCTGAATCAGATCTCTGGATGTCCCTTCACTTGCTCAACGCGCATTGCTCCTTCTTCCGTGTGGCAGCTCCAGCAAGCCATTTTTCCTCTCGTGTTTTCAAGGGCACTTCCCTTGGTGTGGCAACTCTTACAGCTTTTCGTTTTGTCATCAAGCGGATACGCCGGAACGAACGTGCCTTCGTGGACAGCATTAAGAAGCTCAACAGCTTTCTTAGCCACATCAGCGGTAAGCCTTCCGCACCTCTCTGACCTCTCCTTGGAGAACGCTTTGTATCCGCTGACCTCACACCAGTTCGTGACGGAAGCATGGCAAAGAACGGAGTTCGCTACGGAAGTCGGGAAGGGGCTTAGCTCAGCTTTCATCGCTTTCGGAGGTGTGTATTTCGGTAGCTCTTCATACATGTACCAAGCGTAAAGCTCATCTATGACCTTCTTAGCCTCCTCTTCCGGAGCTACGAGCCATATCGCCCAAGCTGCTCCGTTTAAAGCTCCACAAAGCGAAGCCCAGCCGACCAATCCTCCTTCTCCAACCGTGGCAATGGAGGCAACCGGCAGGAATTCCGTATAAGGCGAGCCGACCTCTTCAGCGAGAGGTTTCACTATCGCATAAAACGCTCCGAAGCAGCAAGCTTTACCCGGAAGCTTCTCCCCATCGAACGTTTTACCCATGTATCCTTGATAGCCAAGCTCGGCAGCGTAATCCGGATCGATTTTCTTATAAGGCCACGGAGGCATCGGTAGCGGTTTGAGGACCTCTTTTACAACCACCTTTTCCTTAACTTCTGGCGTTGGTGTTGTAATTGGTTTTTCCTCCTGAGTGCAAGCCATGCCGAGAGCTGTAGCAATAACAGCCCCAGCAAATCCCAAAAAACCGCGTCGTGTCATCATATTTACATCACCATTATGATAGTATGAATTAGGAAGCATTTATCGCTTGCGGGGTTTTTCTCTAAAAGTTCGCGTATTTAATTCATTAAACAAACAATGTTTTACATCTGAAGCTAAATAGATGATTTGCTATTCAACAGTTGAATAAAAGCAGAACTTGCTATTTTTTCTACGGGGTTAGCAGCGAAACTCCCAGTAACACATGAGAGAAAAATAAAAATATTAGATTAAAACCATAATTATCGACAGTGATAGTTTTAAAGATTTTTCGAAAACTTACTGTATGGACATCTTTCCGCTAATCGCTTTGGTCTTCCTCGCATACATTGTAAGGACTTTAACTGGATTTGGTAGCGTAGTTTTACTCTCTCCGATTTTATCAAACGTATTTGGACCGAAAAACGCCGTAGTTCTCGTTGTTCTCATGGAATCCTTCGTCAGCTTGATTTTCTTCGTAAAAGAGCGATTGAATTTCAATCTGAAGGAAATCTACTTCGGGAGCTTTGTCGGAGCTTTAATCGGATACTTCTTCTTCGAAAGTTTCTCAGAAAGAGAGCTGGGAATCGTTATAGGATTTAGCTTGCTCGTTTTATCGCTGGCATTGCTCTTCGATGTCAGGTATAAAATCAGGAAAGAAAAGTCTCTTTTCATTTTCTCTGGTTTTTTAAGCGGAAGTTTGGGGGTTTTGAGCGGTGTGACTGGTCCGCAGGTGGTTATAGCTTTAGTCAATCAAGGTTACGATTCGAAGTTCGTGAGAAAGTTCATGATATCTTATCTGAGCGTCATTTACGCAATAATACTGACAATCTTCACGCTTTCCGGACATGTTAGCTACAGCATCCTTTCGAAATTCTTGATTTGCCTACCTTCTATAGCTTTCGCCTACTTTTTCGGCAAAAAAATTGTTCTGAGAGTCGACTCGAAAAAACTTGAGAAAATAATCTTAGTCGTTGTGTTGCTTTCATCATTATCTCTAC
>WAQS01000016.1 GCA_015520115.1 Ferroglobus sp. | reverse complement strand
TTTTAAAACAGCTTTGCAAGGAGAAGGACACCCGTGACATCCCAAACTTCTGACCTTAATTTTCTCAAGGTACTTTTTAACCCCAAACTCTTCCGCAATCTCTTTGTTTACCGCTTCGCTCTTCATTTTATTCGCAAGATAACCGAGCTTCGCCCAGCTGTCCCAAGCAGCCATTATCCCAACTTCGGCATAGATCTTCGTCACCTTGTCCGAAAGTATTCTCTTTCTCAGAAACTTCACGATTTCGTTGAATCTGATCTCATCTCTTATTCTACTCTTCTTCCCCCCTCCAACCCTTATAGCTTTCAGATTCTTGCTTCCAAGAACTGCCCCAAGTCCAGCTTTTCCTAAGTGGTGCACCCCATCTATTAAAGTCAAAGCGTAACTAACCAAATTCTCTCCTGCCTGACCGATCGTCAGAACGCTTTTTCCCTTCTCTTTTAAAAGCTCATAGCTTTCAACAGCATCTTTTCTCCAGAATTTTGCTTTATTTATCTCAACGCTTCCCTCGCTTATGTCGATCCACACAGGCTCTTCTGCCTTCCCCTTTATCACTATCAAATCGTATCCGGCTCTTTTCATGTCCCTCGCAAAAGCACCTCCCGCAACCGATGGGCCGTAGGTGTTGTTGAGAGGATTTTTCGTTACCGCAACTACTTTACTTGCCCCCGGAACTGGCGTGTTCGTCAAAATTCCCGCAGCGAAAATCACGAAATTATCCTCGTCGAAGGGACTAAACTTTCCGGCGAGTTTTTCAGCTATTTCGTAAGCGATGCCGATTATTCCGAGATTTCTTTCGTAAGCTTCCAGCTCAATCTCCACTTCTTCCCATTTTCCCTCGCTTAGGTCGATTTCAAGAAGCTTGGACGTGAAGCTCATATTTCACAGCCTCTGGAGTTTTGATGTTAAAACTTCTGATTTTCCTCGTTAGTAAATACGATATCGCTCCAGTGATGGCAATTATCACTCCTCCAAAAACATCCTCCTTTCCGTGAAGTTCCGGAGGTTTTATTGCTTTGTAGGAGAGGTACGTCAACGTTACTATCGTTCCGATAGTGAAAGCTGAAAACAGTACTGCGACGATGAACATCTGATGAACGCTACTTGCGGCAAGCATGATCGGGATGAGAGGAATGCACGGAGATAAGCCAAGTATTAGAAGTATAGACGTTGTAGTCGCTGAATGTGCGTGGTGATGAGGCTTAAGCAAAGAGATTAAGGCGTAAGCTAATCCGAAAATTATTAAGAGAAGGGGTATGCTGTTTTCAATTCTCTCTGCAAAACCGATTAAATTCAGTCCCAAGTAAGTGAAAAACCCTATAACTATCGAAAAGCTCACGTGTATCGTTGAAACTAAGAAAGCCAAAAACAAAGTCTTTTTCAGCGACCATTTTCTTGCTTTTCCAAGGGCTGTGATAGGCAAGTAGTGGTCTGGAGCCAAGGAGTGCAGCACGGCTATGCTTACAGCAGCAATCTCGACTACCATACCAACCACTTTTAAAGTTATTTTGAAAAGAAGACAAGATAACTTGATTTAAATCTTTCGCTATTTAAACTTCAACTACTTTAATACATCCGCTCGGACAAATTTTCTCGCACTTTTTACATCCAATACACTTCTCCTGATTCGTTGGGAATGGCATTAACCTCCTGAACTTTTTTCCGAAAAAGCTGAATTCTACTTCCTTCCAACCCCAAACTCCTTTTTCGCAAACCGCAACGCATTCTCCAGCTCCGCCACACCTTTTCACATCGAACTGGACTCTGAACTTCATGTTCTGCCCTAAAAGGGATGAGGATTAAAAATAAGAAGGAGTTTTGATCGGTTTTGTAAAAACCGAAGTTAGCAAATTTATATTATCCCTTTCCAGAATCAACTTCGATGAAAATTATCGCCTTTGTTGGCTTACCGTTGAGCGGTAAATCTACTGCAGCAGAAATAGCGAGAGAAATGGGAATTCCAGTTGTCGTGATGGGAGACGTCGTAAGAGAGGAAACAAAGAAGAGAGGGCTTGAATTAACGGACGAAAATGTGGGAAAAGTTGCCTCGGAGCTGAGGAAAAAAGAGGGGATGGATGCGATAGCGAAGAGAATAATTCCGAAAATAAGGGAGCTTGGGAAAAATCATGGAGCGGTTGTTGTAGACGGAATTAGAGGAATAGCGGAAGTGGAAAGGTTGAAAAAAGAATTTGGGGAAGACTTCATACTCATCGCTATCG
>WAQS01000015.1 GCA_015520115.1 Ferroglobus sp. | reverse complement strand
GATGTGGCTGAGCTTTATGAAAAAGCTGGAAATAAGGAGAAAGCAGAGTACGCTTTGAGGAAAGCCCTCGAATACTACAAGAAGGAGGCTGAAGAGGAGGGAGTTTTCTGGGAGGATGTGGCGAAAATCTACGAAAAACTTGGGGAGAAGGAGCTTGCTGTAGGGGCTTGGACCAAGTTTGCTAAGTACTGTGAGGCTGAAGCTGAAAAAGATCCGGCTTGGTATAAGCACGCTGCCGAGGCTTACGAAAAAATAGGTGCTGAGAAGAAAGCTGAGGAGATGAAAAAGAAATACGAGGAGTTCAAAGAGTCGAAGAAGAAGGGTTAGCGTAGGTTTCAAATACTACTTCTAAAATTTTTCTACCATGGGCAGAGCTTGGAAGTTCGGAGACAACGTTGATACGGACGTAATCATTCAGGGGAAGTATTTGGTCATAAATGATCCAAAAGAGCTGGCTAAACACGTTTTTGAAAACGTAAGACCTGAATTTGCCAAAGAAGTGAAAAAGGGAGACTTTGTGGTGGCGGGCGAAAATTTTGGGTGCGGTAGTAGCAGAGAGCACGCACCTCTCGCTTTAAAGGCCACTGGAATTGAGGCGGTTCTTGCTAAGAGTTTTGCGAGAATATTTTTCAGAAATTCCGTGAACATTGGGCTGAGAGTTATAGAGTGCGATACGAGCAAGATAGACGACGGAGACGAGCTGGAAATTGATTACGATAAGGGGGTTATAATCAACAAAACTAAGGGAATCGAACTTCCCTTCAAAAAACCACCGGAGTTCGTTGAAGAGATAATGAGGAGGGGTGGACTCGTAAACTTTGCAAGAGCTATTTTGAGGGGAGAGATATGAGGATAGCCGTAATTCCCGGGGATGGAATAGGAAAGGAAGTCGTTGAGGCGGCGATGCTAATCCTCGAAAATCTCAATTTGCCTTTCCAATACGTCTGGCTTGAAGCTGGAGACGAGGCGGAGAAAAAGTACGGAAAGGCTTTGCCGGACGAAACTCTGGAGGAAGTTAAAAAATGTAAAGCAGTCCTCTTTGGAGCTGCCGGGGAGACAGCTGCTGACGTTATAGTGAAGCTCAGGCAGGAACTTGAAACCTACGCCAATGTAAGACCGGCTAAGAGCTTTAGGGGAGTTAAGTCGATTCACAGCAACGTGGATATGGTCATAGTGAGGGAAAATACGGAGTGCCTCTACAAGGGAATAGAGTTTGAAGTTGATGGTGTTGCCGAAGCTGTTAGGATAATAAGCAGAAAGGCAAGCGAAAGAATCGTCAGATTCGCTTTTGAGCTTGCGAAGAGGGAAGGAAGGAAGAGGGTCACCGCTTTGCATAAAGCCAACGTTATGAGAAAAACGTGCGGATTGTTCAAGAGGGTTTTCTACGAAGTGGCTAAGGAGTATGGAGAGATCGAGGCTAACGACTACTACATCGATGCAGCTTGTATGTACATCGCTATGGATCCGTGGAGGTTCGATGTGATAGTGACCACGAACATGTTCGGAGACATCGTTTCGGATTTAGCAGCGGGAATAGTTGGAGGCTTGGGTTTAGCTCCTTCAGCCAATATAGGAGACGAATATGCTATATTTGAGCCGGTTCACGGGGCAGCCTTCGACATAGCTGGGAAGGGAATTGCAAATCCGACGGCGATGATTTTAACCGCTTCGATGATGCTTCGTCATTTAGGCTTCGAAGAGGAGGCTAAAAAAGTAGAAAGAGCGGTCGAGAAAGTCTTGGCTGAAGGTAAAACAACTCCAGACCTCGGAGGTAATCTAAAAACGATGGAAATGGCTGAAGAAATTTTAAAAGCTATTGAGTGAACAACTCTCTCTTTATCCTATCCATAGCCTCGACGATTTTTCTGTCAAGCTCTTGCGCGTCTTTTAATATTTCTCTGAGCTTGAACTCGTCTATTTCCTTAAAATCTGGGTGGGAGGAAATGAAATCAGAGAGGTTCACTACTGTGCTCCTCAAATCTCCGAAGCAGTCGTTCAGCAGTCCGAGAATGAGCATTAACCTCGATTTTCTGTCGAGCATCATCTGAGTCCCACCAGCTCTTCAAGCGCTTTCTTGGGATCGCTCGCTTTTACGACTCCACTTGCGAGCAAAACACCGTCAGCCCCGAGGTCTATGGCTGCTACAACATCCTCGTATTTGGTTATTCCCGCTCCGCACAGAACCTTCACTTCTTCGTTAACATTTTTGGCAGCTCTTACGGAGTTTTCCACTACTTCCGGCTCCGCTTTACTCACCGGAATACCGCTTCCGATTAGTTCCGGCGGCTCTACAGCCACGAAGTCTGGAGATAAAGCCGCTGCAGCGGCGGTTGTAGAAACGTTGTTCGTGCAAACGACTGAAATTAGGTCGAGCTCCTTGAATTTGGAGACGAGAAAGTCTATGTCCGCGAGCTTCAACCTTCTCTCACTGTGGTTTATCAGACTACCTCTTGCCCCCTTTTCTTTAATCATCTCCGCGGTAATTCTTCCCGTGTGGCTTCCGAACTCAACCGCATCGACGTGCTGAGCGTAGACGTCTATTCCAACGCTCTTTACGATCTCGGCAAGGTCTAAGAAGTTTGGAGCTACCCCAAAATAAAAGTCGGATTTTTCAGCCACTTTTTCAACAGCCTTCGCCAACTCCAACGCGTTTTTTCCCGCTCCTTCCTTATACGCTTTAAAATTTATTATTACAACTTTTTTCTCCATTCTACCACCTCAAAAGTCAGTCATAATTCTAAATTGGTCAGTATCCGGTTTCATGTAGTTCAGAAATCTTCTTGCCGCTCCTTCGATGTCCTTGGCTTTTGTTATCGCCCTTCCGACAACTATTATGTCCGCTCCGTAGCTGATAACTTCCTCGATGTTCTCCGGTCTTATTCCTCCAGCAACGGCAACAAGAACGTTGTACTTCTCCTTTATTTTTTTCGCAAGCATCCACGGTGGTTTTTCACTCTCGGAGTCTATCGCTCTATGCAGCTCCACGACGTTTGGAAAAACTCCAGCTTCCTTAATTTTTTCGAGTCTTTTAAGAGGATCTTCGACGTTAAGCATATCCACAACGCTGTAAATTCCCGTTTTGTCCGCCTCTTTAATAGCCTTTACGATCGTGCTTATCGGAGCAAGTCCGGAAATAACAACGGCATTTGCCGTCGCATCTGCCGCCATCCTCGCTTCAAGGTTTCCCGTGTCAAGAGTCTTCAAGTCGAGGACGAAGAAGGCGTTCGGCTTAATTTCCCTAAGCTCCAAGATAACCTCGGCTCCGTACCTCGTAGCTAAAGGAGTGCCGACCTCGTAAATTATGTGGTCGCTTTCTGGTATTTGGGCGCGTACTTTCTTAACTTCACCGAGAACCGGAATATCGATGACTATTTGCAAGTAAGGAGGATCCCAGAGCTTCGTCATTTTTC
>WAQS01000014.1 GCA_015520115.1 Ferroglobus sp. | reverse complement strand
GTGTCCGGAGTTAAAAGAAGTCAGCTCTTCGAGAGAGACAGACTTCTCTTTAAAATCATTGAAAAGTTCGATGCTCCTTTCATTCTTACGAGCGGAGCTGAAAATTTCTACGAGATGAGGACAAAAAAACAGATATACGACTTCTTTCAAACTCTTGGAGCAAATGTCAAGAGAGCAGAAGAATGGATGAAAAGGTTAGAGAGAATTTTAAAGGATGAAAAGTTCATAATGGACGGATTTGAGGAGTTATGAAAGGTTTGCCTCCAGCTTTAAAGGAGAAAAAGAGGTACATAGCCATGAAATTTATCGCTGACAGAGAAATCAGCAAAGAAGAGCTTTACGAAAAGTTGAAAGAGTACCTACTCGAACTTTACGGCGAGTTTGGTTACTCCAACTTTAGGATAATTCAGTTTAAAGATAATAAAGGAATTATTTCCGTAAAGCTTAGGGACTTGGAAAAAACTAAAAATGCAATCACGCTGATAAGTGATGTTAATGGAACGAAAGTCGTTCCCTTAATATTGGGGGTTAGCGGGACGATAAGATCCTGCAGAAAGAAGTACTTAGGAGGTGATTGAATGCATCTTCCGCAGATGGGATACGATAGAGCCATAACGGTATTCAGCCCGGACGGTAGACTGTTTCAGGTTGAATACGCAAGAGAGGCTGTTAAAAGAGGAGCGACGGCAATAGGTGTAAAGACGAAGGAGGGTGTGGTGCTTTTAGCAGACAGAAGAGTGGCAAGCAGGTTGCTTGAATCGGACACGATAGAGAAGATATACAAGATAGACGAGCACATTTGCGCAGCAACTTCTGGCTTGGTTGCTGATGCGAGAGTTTTGATAGACAGGGCGAGGATAGAGGCGCAGATTAACAGATTGACTTACGACGAACCTATAAGTGTTAAAGAGCTTGCGAAAAGAATCTGCGACTTCAAACAGCAATACACCCAGTACGGAGGAGTAAGACCCTTCGGAGTTTCGCTCCTCTTAGCCGGAGTCGACGATAAGCCAAGGTTGTATGAGACAGATCCGAGTGGAGCAATGCTTGAATACAAGGCCGCTGCCATAGGTTCGGGGAGGAACGTTGTCATGGAGTACTTCGAAAAGGAGTACAAGGACGACATGGGGCTCGATGAAGCCATAATTCACGGACTCATAGCCATGAAGAAGGCTATTGAGGCTGATTTAACTCCCGAAGGAATCGAAATAGGTATTGTTAGGGTTGAAGACAAAAAATTCAGAGAATTGAGCGTGGAAGAAATTGCCGAGTATATCAAGAGAGCGAACGAGGCTTCACAGTAAGGTGAAGCCTTATGGTGTCCCTTGAGAAAGCAGTGGTGGCAAGGTTGAAAAAAGGGGGAATGGTTTTTGAGGTTCTCGTAGACCCTTACTTAGCGAGGGACCTCAAAGAAGGTAAGGAAGTGAATTTTGAGGATCTTGTTGCGGTTGAGGAAGTTTTTCACGATGCGAGAAAAGGAGAAAGGGCTTCAACGGAAGATTTACAAAAGGTTTTCGGCACGACGAACGTTAGAGAGGTAATAAAGAGGATAGTGACGGAAGGAGAAGTTCAGCTAACGGCAGAACAGAGAAAAGAAATGCTCGAACAGAAGAAAAAACAGATAATAGAGTACATAAGGAGGAACAGCGTCGATCCAAGGACAGGTGCTCCCCACACCTACGCGAGAATAGAGTCAGCGTTAGAGGAGGCTAAGGTAAACATAGACATATTTAAGCCGGTTGAGGCTCAGGTGAAGGATGTTGTAAAAGCTTTAAAACCCATTCTTCCTCTGAGGTTTGAGGAGATAGAGATAGCCATAAAAATTCCGCCCGAACATACCGGAAGAGCTATAAGCGCTCTCTACTCCTTCGGAAAAATTTTGAAAGAAGAGTGGCAGAGTGACGGCAGCTGGATCTGTGTTATGAGAATTCCAGCTGGCATGCACGGAGATCTGCTCGATCTCCTTGGGAAGGTTGCGAAAGGTGAGGCTTTAACAAAAATCTTAAGGAGGGTTCAGGGATGAGGTCAATAGTTCTTCCCGGGGATTTGCTGGCTACAAACCCAAAAGTTGCCGGACACGGGACTTATGTAGAAAACGGAAAAGTTTACGCTAAATTTTTAGGATTGCTGGATAAAACGGAAACATCTGTTAGAGTTATACCTCTAAGAGGAAAGTACATTCCCTCAGTAGGGGATGTCGTTGTAGGGGTTGTGAAAGAAGTTACCGTAAACGGATGGGTCGTTGAGATAAATTCCCCTTATATGGCTTTCCTTCCAATTCAGGAAAACCCGGAGATGAAGCCGAACAAAAAGCCCAACGACGTTTTGGACATCGGAGACATAATAGTCGCGAAGATTATCAACATAGATCCAAAGATGAAGGCGACGCTGACGATGAAAGATAAGATGTGCCGTCCAATACGCTTTGGGAGAATAGTGGCGATAAACCCAGCAAGAGTTCCAAGAGTTATAGGCAAGAAGGGTAGCATGATAAAGCTCTTCAAAAACGAACTCGGAGTAAACGTAATAGTCGGACAGAACGGCTTAATCTGGTTAAACGGTGACAGGAGGAAAGTGAACATAGTGGAAGAGGCTATATACATAATAGAGCAGGAGGCTCATACTGAAGGATTAACGGATAGAATAGCTGAATTTATTAAGAAAAGAAAAGGTGAGCTTGAAAATGCAGGAGGAAGTTAAGCTTATAGTCGATGGAAGAAGACTTGACGGAAGGTTACCCGACGAACTGAGACCGATAAAAATTGAAGCCGGAGTTTTAAAAAACGCTGATGGAAGCTGTTACTTGGAAATGGGGAAAAACAAGGTAATGGCAGCAGTTTACGGACCGAGAAAAGTTCAGCCAAAACACTTAGCAGATCCCACGCAGGCAATAGTCAGATATAGATACAACATGGCACCCTTTAGCGTTGAGGAGAGAAAGAGACCCGGTCCGGATAGAAGGAGCGTCGAGATTTCCAAAGTCAGCAGAGAGGCTCTTGAGTCGATAATAATGAAAGAGCTCTTTCCGAGAAGCAGTATAGATATATTCGTCGAAGTTCTGCAAGCTGATGCAGGAAGTAGAACAGCTTGCTTAAACGCCGCAAGCGTCGCGTTGGTTGATGCGGGAATTCCAATGAAGGGAATTATTACGAGTGTTGCCGTAGCAAAAGTGGAGGGCGTTTTAGTTCTCGATCCAATGAAAGAGGAAGACAACTACGGCGAAGCGGACATTCCCTTCGCATTCTTCATAAGAAACGGAAAAATAGAGTCGATAGCTCTACTGCAAATGGACGGGCGAGTTTCAAAGGAGGAGTTGCTGCAAGCGGTGGAGCTGGCTAAAAAAGGTGCGATGGAGATTTACAAGCTTCAAAGGGAAGCGATAATGAAGAAGTACAAGGTTGAGGAGGTTGAAGAATGAACGACGATATACTTGCTGAAGTTAGAAGGGACTACGTTCTCTCAAAGATTAGGGATGGAGAGAGAGTAGACGGAAGAAAGTTCGATGAAATGAGGAAGATAGAGATACAAACCGGAATCATCGAAAAGGCGGAAGGTTCTGCTTTGGTAAAGCTCGGAAATACCCAAGTACTGGTTGGAGTGAAAATGCAGCCCGGAGAGCCTTTCCCAGACGCCCCAGATAAGGGGATAATTATTACGAACGCTGAACTCGTTCCCTTGGCTTCCCCGACTTTTGAGCCGGGTCCTCCGGATGAAAATGCTATAGAACTCGCGAGAGTCGTCGACAGGGGAATTAGAGAGAGCGAAGCTGTGGACTTGGAGAAGCTTTGCATAGAGGAGGGAGAAAAGGTTTGGTTGATATTCATAGACATATGGGCTTTAGACGATGACGGAAATCTGCTCGACGCTTCTGCCTTGGGAGCCATAGCTGCTCTGCTGAACACGATCGTTCCAGCAGAGAGGTTCGAAATCGGAGACGACTTTCCGCTACCGGTCAGAGATCTGCCAGTTGCAATTACCTCGCTTATAGTTGAAAACAGGATACTCGTAGATCCGATAAAAGATGAGACGAGTGTTGCGAAGAACTTCTTAACGATAACGACTGACAGCGAAGACAACATCGTGGCGATTCAAAAAAGTGGCTCGTACTTACTCCCGGAGGAAAAGTTTTATGAAGCGATCGAGTTGAGCATTAGGAAAGCAAGGGAAGTGAGAAAACTGCTGGCAGAGGTGTAAGAAATGGCAAGGACGAAGAAGGTTAAGATGGCCGGAAGGTTTGGAGCAAGATATGGGCTTAGGATCAGGAGAGCTGTCGTTGAAATTGAAGTACAGCAAAGAAGAAAGTACGTCTGTAGAAGATGCGGGAAGAGAGCTGTGAAAAGAGTGGGAACAGCTATCTGGGAATGTAAGAGCTGCGGTTACAAGTTCGCCGGTGGAACTTACATTCCAGAAACTTCCGCAAGAAAAATCGTTGAGCAGGCTATAAGCAGGAGGGAGTGAGCTTGTACATCTGCGTCTTCTGCAAATCCGAGGTAGATGTGGATCTTGTGAGGAACAGAATACAGTGTCCGAAGTGTGGAAGCAGGATTGTTATGAAGCCCCGTCCACCGGCTATGAAAAAGAGGGTTAAGGCAATCTAACTTTTTCGTTTTATGGAATGGTTCGTCGAAGATTATAACGGCTCAGCTTTAAAGATTGCAGTAAAGAAAAAGATCGTCGAGAAATTCAGCAAGTTTCAGAAAATAGAAATATACGAAACCGTAAGTTTTGGCAAAATGCTCGTTTTAGATGGCAAAGTGCAGCTGACCGAAAAGGATGAAGCTTTTTATCACGAAATGCTCGTTCACGTTCCTCTAATTTCTCACAAAAATCCGAAAAAGGTTCTCATTGTCGGGGGAGGAGATGGAGGAAGTCTCAGAGAGGTCCTAAAGCACGATCCGGAAGAAGCCCTCCTCGTTGAAATAGACGGGGAAGTCATAGAGCTCAGCAAGAGGTACATAGGGATAGACAAAGGAGCGTTTGAAGATAGTAGAGTGAGCGTTCTCGTTGAGGACGGATACGAATTTTTAAAAGAGTCAAAAGAGAGGTTCGACGTGATAATAGTCGATGGTACAGATCCAAACCCCTTCAGCGTGAGAATTTCGGAAGAGGAGTTCTACAAGCTCTCCAATAAAAAATGCGACATCTTCACGACCCAATCCCAATCTCCTTTCGCCCAAAGAGACTACTTCAAGCAAGTTGTTAGGAGTTTGAAAAACGTTTTTGAAAGCTTTAAAATCTACCTTGGTTTCGTTCCAACTTACCCCCTCGGACTGTGGAGCTATGCTATAGCGAAAAGCTTTGAACTTAATTTAAAAGTCGTAAAGGAAAGATTCGAAAGCAGAGAACTGGAAACAAAGTACTATTCTCCCGAAGTTCACGTTGCAAGCTTTTCTCTTCCGAGATGGATTGAAAAGTTGATAGAGGAGGCTTAAAATTTAAGTACTTCGAAAGCTAACTTTATTAATTGGGGGAGAGGTGGAGGGCGGCTTCCCGAGAGGAGGAAAGTCCCCCCACCGTTAATGGCGGGACGCCGCAAGGCGTCACGCCGAGAGGCGTGGCTCCGGCACAGAAACGACACCCGCTTGGGGATACGCGAGGAAGCCGAAAGGCTGAGATCACCCAAGCGGGATGAAACGCGCCGTCCCCGCCGGTGCAAGGCGTAAGCCGCTTAGACGAATGCCGCCTCAAACAGAAGGGGGCTTACTACCACCTCTCCCCCAAAATTAACAATCGGAATATTTTTATTCAAGAAAAGACAAAAGAGGTTTAAGCTATTCTCACGATAACGGGGGTGGAAATATGCTGGAGCTGATGATAGAGAAGTACGGATTAGGAGTAAAAAGGGTATATCCAGAAGATTGCCAGCTCTGCATTTCCGGCTACACCGGAAAAAGATGCAAGTACTTGAAAAAAGTTAAGAAGGAATACTTCTGTGTGAGAGATGCGGTAAAAGATGTAGACAACAGATTGCTTTTCTAATTTTTTACGAACTTCTCTCCGATTTTCGTAACCTTGCCCTTTCTCATCAAAATCTCAAGGTGTTTTCTGATCATGTTTCCTTCGAAATAATCCAAGAGCTCTTTGAAAAGGCTGTTCTTCTTTCCGTAGATTGGAGAAAGTTTTACAAGTTCCTCTAAACTCTTCGGAGTTCTTAACGCTTCAAGGATTTTCTCTTCCCGCTTTTTAAAATGAGAAACGAATTCTTTAAGCTTTTTCAGAGCCTCTTCTCTGCCAAAAATTCTTTCATGGGAGCTAACGTAAACTTCGAAGTCAAGATTTTCAAGTTTTCTCACGCTTTTTTCGAACTTTTCCGGATCGCTTTCTGGATTTCCATACCAGGGTCCGAATTTCGTTAAGTCAACATCCGCTCCAAACAGAATCTTTCCGTCCACTAAGAACACGTGCATATCCTTTGTGTGTCCTTCAACTTTAATCGTCTCTATCTCGTGATTTGAAGCCTTTATAACTTCCCCGCTTTCATACTTTTCCGCTTTGAATGATTTCAGCCCCATAACTTCAGAAACAACCTTCATCCACTTTTCCGCTAAGGGTGGGGCAAATCTTTTCGCAAGCACCTCTATCTCAGTTTCAACATTCGGTGAGAGAACTCTTTTCCCAACTTCGTTGAAAATCCAAGCTCCCGCAGCGTGGTCTGGGTGAGTGTGGGTTAAAAGAAGAAAATCAACTTTTTCCGAGAGCTCCCTAACGACATCTATTCCGCAGCCAGCGTCTATGAGGACATTCCCAACTATTAACGAGTTGCAGTAAGGATACTTTCCCTTATTTCTCCCCTCAATAAAGTAAATTCCGTCAGCAATCTTCATACAACGTATATCGCCGGTTTTCCTGGCATAGCGGCTTTTCTCTTCTCTTCCGGCACCTTGCTTTCGTCAAGGTAAACCTTAACTCTTAGCTCTTTTTCAAAGAATTCTATAGCCTCCGAAATAACTTTTCTCTCGTCGATCTCGTAGAAGTCGAAGCCCTCTTTGAAAAGTCTCTTTACGAAAGATGGAATTTCCTTCTTCAAATCCTTGAATCTCTCATCGCTCATTATCACCTTCATCGCTTCTTTCATGTTCCCGGTTTGCTTAGCTATCTTAGCCACCTCCCTCTTCCAGTCCTCAGCAACTGCGATGTAAACTTCCTTCGCATCCTTAACGAACTTCATAATCTCGGATATGTCTCTCAAAAGTGTTCTGATGTAATTCTCAGCCACCTCAGCCTTCTCATCAACCTTCGACTCGTCGTATTCTGGATACCTCTCAAGGCTAACGAAGCTATCATGCTTCAAGCTCCAAAGCTCTTCGCAGATGTGGGGTGCGAAAGGAGCGAGAAGCTTAATCCAATCGTCGAGAATTAAAACGAGATTCCTTCCTCCCCTCCTCAGATACCACCTGACGTCGTTCATTAACTCAAAGAAAGCAGCGTTTACCGCTCTCCTCGTCTGAAGTTTTTCCATAGCATCTCTCGTTTCTTTAATCGCTTTCTGCATTCTGCTAATAAGCCATTTATCGAGAGTCGTCACTTCTTTTGGCTCTTTGAAGTAGTTCTCCTTCACTATTTCGTAGAACCTCCTCAGATTGTTCGCCAACCCTTCTACATCCTTCCTCCTCCAGTCAGCGTCGCTATCGTACTCAGCCGCATGCAAGATGTAGAGCCTCGTCACATCAGCTCCGAATTCCTCAACAGCCTTCTTCATAGTCAAGAGCGGCCCTTTACTCTTGCTCATCTTCTGTCCTTCCAAGCTGACGTAACCGTTTACAGCTATAGCTTTCGGCCAGTACTTTTCCGGGAAGAGCGCCACGTGATGGAAGAGGAAGAACAGAAGGTGGTTAGCGACCAAGTCTTTCCCGGAGCTTCTCAGATCCACCGGATACCAGTACTCGAACTCCCTCTTCACCTCTTCTATAACCTCTTTGCTCAAACCGCTTTTTTTAGCAACTTCCTCGACACTTCCTTTGCTTAAAAACACGTAGTCGAAAAACTCTGGAACGAGGTTTTCTGGTTTGAGCTTTCCGGAATTGACGAATTTAGCGATTACGTAGTAGGACATGTAAATTGTCGAATCAGACAAGCTTTCTATGAGCCACTCTTTATCCCAAGGAATTCTCGTTCCCAGTCCTTTTCTCCTTGCACAAGCCTTGTCCTTTAGCCATTCAATTTTATTCCTGAACTCCTTTTTGTAGTAGTCTGGAATTATCGTCATTCTTTCGAGATGTTCAAGCACCTTCCTCTTCCATTCCTCGTTTGAATAGTTTATAAACCACTGATCCTTCACGACTTTAACAACACACTTCGTCCCGCACCTACAAACCACCGGCTTTTCACTAAACTCGTAGAAGACATCTCCAAGGTTGTTTTTAATCAGGTAATCGTGAACCTTGTCTTTCGCTTCTGCAACCGGAATGTTGGGGAAGAACGTGTTTTCAAGCATAACTCCTTTGTGATACTCCTTCTTGTAGATTATCTTCGTAGCCTTCTCCAGAGCTTCATCCTTCTGATCACTTATCCCCATCACCTCAACTATTTCATTAGCCGGAACTTCGTAATCCTCGTCCTCTATTTTTATCAGAACTATGGGCTTCAAGCTCTCAACGAGTTTCCTATCAATTCCGTATTTTTTCAAAGTTTCTTCATCCTTTGCAAGCTGCTTTAAGGCAACGTAATCGTAGGGAGCGTGAGCCGGAACGCTCATTACGACTCCGGTAGCGTTGTCGGTGTCGACGAACTCAGCGGGAAGGATCGGCACTTTTTCCTTAGTCACCGGATTTTCAACAAACCTTCCAAAGTACTCCTTGGCATCGATTTCCCCCAACTTTTCGACCTTCTTATCAAAGTACTTCAACTTCTCGAAGGCTTCAAAACTCACGATCCACATCTCTCCATTAACTTTAGCCAAAACGTACTTTGTAGGCTTCAACCAGATGTTCGTGACTCCAAAAACCGTTTCAGGACGGAGGGTTGCGCAGGGGAAGATAACTCCGTCCTCGGACTTGAATTTGATAACCGTGTACTCAACAATCGTAGCTTCTTCACCCATCAAAAGGTCGTGGTCTTCCACCGGATTGTTGTCGTTCGGGCAAAATCTCACTGGATGCGAGCCTTTAACGATCAACCCCTTCTCCTTCAACCTCCAGTACTGCCACTCGATGAATTTCTGATAGCATTCATCCATCGTCGTGAATTTTCTCCGCCAGTCTATAGAGTAGCCGATCATCCTCATAGCCCTTTCCGCTTCTTTGGAAAAGTATTCGACTATCCTCTCGGGAGTCGTTAAAGTCAGAAGAACGTCCTCGGGAACGTTATGGTACTGCGTGTAAACCCTAATCGTTCTCTCATCTCTCTTCTGTATGAGCTCAGCCAGACCGATTATGGGAGTACCAGTAACGTGAAAGCCCATCGGAAAGAGGACATTGTAACCAAGCATCCTTTTGTACCTTGCAACAGCATCTCCGATCGTGAACGTTCTCGTGTGACCGGCGTGAAGATTTCCGTTCAAATACGGATACGGAATGGTTATGAAAAACTTCTCTCTGTTATCCGGATCAGCCTGAAAAATTCCGCTTTCCTCCCACCTCTTCTGCCACTTTTCTTCAATCTCTCTAAAATCCATATGGATTAGGGTTGAAAAAGTGAATAAAAAATTAATCATCCCAAATATTTTTCAAAATTTGAACGAACATATACACTAAAATAATCTTATGTGAATTCCGAAAGGAGTGTGGGGAAGAGCTGCGAAAAACCATCTGAGGAGAGTCATACTTAATTATCGCATTCATAAATTTTTTATTAGTTGTCAAAAGGTTGCTAAGATTACCGTTTATAAATTATATTTTCGAAGGTTTTCGGGAAAAAGTACATATTTTTCATAACATTTCGTAAAAATCAGCCCAAATTAGGTAATAATAGATAATGATACTTTAACGATGAAGGGTGTGATGGGGTTGATGGGCGTTGGAAGAGTAAGCGAATCAGGGACTTTTAGTTCGGAGGTGGAGTAAATGCGAATCGTCAAAAGAAGTCTTCTTGCGAAAAGTTTATTCTGGACGCTTGCGGTGATGCTGCTATCTTTATCAGCCGGAGTTAGTTATGCGCAAACGGGAGAGGAGCTTTTTTCTAAGAAATGCGTGAGCTGCCACACGATAGGCGGAGGAGATGTTGTAGGACCTGATCTCCTTGGTATCACAGAAAAAAGAGATCGAGAGTGGCTGATAAGAATAATTGTAGATCCCGATTCCTTCTTAGACGATCCTATTCGTCAGGAGAACATCGCTAAGTACGGAGTTAAGATGCCGGATCTCGGTTTGAGCGAAGAGGAAGCTGTTAAAATAATAGAATTCCTAAGTCAGTTTGCGGCGCAACCTTCCGAGGCAACTCCCGAAGAGACTCCAGAGATCCAGCTGGGAGATCCAGAAATTGGTAGGGCTTTATTCATAGGAGAATTGAGGTTCACCAACGGCGGACCACCTTGCGTGGCTTGTCACTCTGTGAGGAGTGCTGGAATAAACGGAGGGACGCTCGCTAAGGATTTGAGCGACCTCTATGCGAGGCTTGGAGACAGAGGTGTTTACGGAGCTCTTAAAAGCCTTCAATTTCCGGTTATGAAGGACATTTACGCCGGAAAGGAACTTACAGACGAGGAAGTTGCGCACTTAGCAGCTCTCTTTAAAGAAGCATCCGAGACGAATAGGGCTAAATCCGACATCTATCCGTTGTCCGGAATTGTCGTGTTTTTGGTTGCAATTGGAATAGCAACTGTTTATTTCAGGAGGGTGGGTTAAATGGCTGAGAGGATAAAAGACGTGTATTCTCCAGAATTAAGAAGTTGGGAAGAATTTTACCGAAACAGGTGGCAGTACGATAAAGTCGTTAGGAGCACTCACGGAGCTAATTGTACTGGAAGCTGCAGCTGGTTTGTTTACGTAAAAGACGGAATCGTTACTTGGGAACTCCAAGCTACTGACTATCCGAGTTTCAACCTGGACATTCCCAATTACGAGCCAAGAGGTTGTCAGAGAGGAATTAGTGCATCTTGGTATCTCTACAGCCCGCTACGACCGAAATATCCGTATGTGAGAGGGGTTCTCCTCGACCTCTGGAGAGAAGCCAAAGAGAAGCATAAGGATCCTGTAGAGGCTTGGAAGAGCATAGTCGAAAATCCAGAGTTGAGAAACAAGTACGTCAAAAAGAGGGGGATGGGCGGTTTCAGAAGGTCGAGCTGGGATGAGGTAGTTGAGATAATCGCTGCCGCGACGATATACACCGTCAAAAAGTACGGACCTGACAGAGTTATAGGATTCACGCCAATTCCAGCTATGTCGATGGTAAGTTACGCCTCCGGCGCGAGATTCCTCCAGCTCTTAGGGGGAGTTTGCCTGAGCTTTTACGACTGGTACTGCGATTTACCTCCAGCCTCTCCCCAAATATGGGGTGAGCAGACAGATGTAAACGAGTCGGCGGATTGGTATAACGCCGGATTCATCGCGATAATGGGCTCGAACCTAAACATGACCAGAACTCCCGACACCCACTACTTATCGGAAGCCAAGTATAGAGGGGCTAAAGTCGTCGTTTTCTCCCCAGATTACAGTCAGGTTAGTAAGTTCGCCGATGTCTGGATTCCGATAGAACAGGGGCATGATGCAGCCTTCTGGATGGCAGCCAACCACGTCATAATGAAGGAATTCTACTTCGATAAGGAGACACCCTACTTCATCGAATACGTAAAGAAGTACACCGATCTACCTTTCCTGGTTAAGTTAAAGCAAGAAGGAGACGTTTTCGTCCTTGACAGATTTTTGAGGGCATCCGAAATCGAAAGAGGAAAAGATCTGAAAAATGCGGAGTGGATTCTGTGCGTTATGGACGAGAAGGGAGAGATAAGAATTCCGAATGGAAGCATTGGGTTCAGGTGGGGAGAAGAAGGAAAGTGGAACCTTGAAATGAGAGACGCTGTTGACGGGGAAGAAATTGACGTCAAACTCAGCCTTTTCGGAGAGGATTACGTGATGGTGAAGTTCTACTACGAAGACTACGGAGAGAGCATTAGAGCTGTTCCGGCGAAGAAAGTTAAGACTGTGAATGGAGAAGTGGTAGTCGCTACTGTTTTCGATCTCCTCGCAGCACACCTTGGAATTTCCAGAGGGTTGCCGGGAGATTATCCCAAAGACTACGACGACGACAAGCCTTTTACTCCGGCTTGGCAGGAGAAGTACACGAAGATAAGCAGAAAGACGGTCATAAAGATTGCGAGAGAGTGGGCTGAGAACGGAGAGAAGACTAAGGGAAGAAACCTCGTGATAATTGGGCCGGGATTGAACCACTGGTATCACAACGACCTGAACTACAGAGCCGTTATCACAGCACTGATACTAACCGGAAGCGTCGGAAGGAACGGAGGAGGACTCGCTCACTACGTCGGACAGGAAAAGGTTGCTCCTATTGCTTCTTGGGCTGTTGTTGCTTTCGCACAGGATTGGGTTAAACCACCAAGGCTGCAAAACTCACCAAGCTTTTACTATGTGCACACAGATCAGTGGAGGTACGATGGTTGCAAGTACATTGACAAGGTCGATGGGTTGCCGAAGCACTCAATAGACTTTAACGTGAAAGCCGTCAGACTTGGCTGGTTGCCTTTCTATCCCCAATTCAACGAAAACCCGTTGAAGCTTGTAGAAGAGGCTCAAAAATCGGGAGCTAAGAGTGACGATGAAATTAAGAAGTGGATAGTCGAGAGATTGAAAGAGGGTAGCCTGAAGTTCGCAATAGAAGATCCAGACGCTGAAGAGAACTGGCCGAGGGTCTGGTTCATCTGGAGAGGAAACGCCATAGGATCAAGTCCCAAAGGTCACGAGTTCTTCCTAAAGCACTTTGTCGGTGCTCCGAACAGCAACGCGATGGCTAAAGAAGTTGCTAAAGATTTGGTTGAAGAAGTTGTTTGGAGAGAAGCTCCAGAAGGTAAGCTGGACTTAATCGTTGACTTGAACTTCCGAATGGACACCACCGCCGTCTACTCAGATATTGTCCTGCCAGCTGCCCACTGGTATGAGAAGAACGACATTCAATCTACAGATCTTCACACGTTCATCAACTGTCTCGGAGCGGCAACATCTCCAGCTTGGGAGGCAAAATCCGATTGGGAAATATTCAAGCTTATTGCGAAGAAGTTCAGCGAGCTTGCTGAAAAACACTTCCCGAAGCCGGTTAAAGATGTCGTCATGGCACCTCTCCTCCACGACACTCCAGAGGAGATAACACAGCCAGAAGTCAAAGACTGGAAGAAAGGAGAAACGGAGCCGATTCCAGGAAAAACCATGCCAAAACTCGTGATAGTCGAAAGGGACTACGCCAACCTGTACAAGCGATTCATATCTTTGGGGCCTGGAATAAAAACTCTCGGTGCCCACGGAGTTAGCTGGGACGCAAGCGACATCTACGAGGAACTTCTCGAAAAGTACCCCACGGTGAAGTGGAACGGAAACAAGTACATTTCCCTTGAAGACGAGGTGACTGTTGCCAACGTGATTCTGACCTTCGCTCCAGAAACGAACGGAGAAATCAGCTATCGAGGATTCAAGAATTTAGAAAAGAAGGTTGGTAAAAACCTCAGCAAAATTGTAGAGCCTTACAGAAGCTACAGAGTCACTTTCGAAGATGTCGTGACGCAGCCGAGAAGAATCATCACAAGTCCCGTCTGGAGCGGAAACATCAACGACGGAAGAACGTACTCGCCATACACTCTCAACGTCGAATTCGAAATACCTTGGAGAACCCTAAGCGGAAGACAAGAGCTATACCTCGACCACCCCTACTACATAGCCTTCCACGAAGCTTTACCAACATTCAAGCCCAAGCTCAGTCCCAAGCTTCTTGACGAGCTTGAAGGAGAGGAAGGATTGATCCTCAACTTCATAACACCCCACGGAAAGTGGAGCATCCACTCAACCTACTACGACAATCTGAGAATGCTAACTCTGTCGAGGGGAGGACAAGTTGTCTGGATAAACGACGAGGATGCGAGAAACGCGGGAATAAACGATAACGACTGGGTGGAGGTTTACAACAACAACGGAGTAATAGTTTGCAGAGCCGTCGTTTCTTCAAGAGTGCCTAAGGGAATGGCTATAATGTACCACGCTCCGGAAAGAACGCTCTACATTCCAAAATCGAAGAAAACTGGAAGGAGAGGAGGAGTTCACAACAGCGTCACAAGAACGAGGCTCAAACCGCTTCTCATGGTTGGCGGATACGCTCAGTTCAGCTACTACTTCAACTACTGGGGACCGACGGGAGTGAATAGAGACACCTACGTTATCGTAAGGAAGCTTGAGAGGTGATTTTAATGGATGTTAGGGCTCAGCTTGTTATGGTTTTCAACCTCGACAAGTGCTTAGGCTGTCACACCTGCAGCATAGCCTGCAAGAACATCTGGACAGACAGAAAGGGAGCGGAGTACATGTGGTGGAACAACGTTGAAACTAAGCCCGGGGCTGGATATCCGAAGTTCTGGGAAGATCAGAAGAGATATAAAGGCGGATGGGTTCTGAAAGGGAACAAATTAAAGCTAAGGGCTTTCAGCAAGCTTTCAACTCTCCTCAACATATTCTACCAACCCCACATGCCCAAACTCGAAGATTACTACCACCCCTGGACTTACGACTACGCAAAGCTGTATGAGTCTCCGGAAGAGAGCGATCAGCCTGTTGCCGAGCCTATTTCGCTGATTTCCGGGGAGAAGATTGACATAGAGTTCGGTCCGAATTGGGATGACGACCTTGGAGGCTCCCCTCTTTACGCTGAAGAAGACGTCAATTTGGATGAGAGGAGAATAGTCACGAATTTCGGAAGCATTTTCATGTTCTACTTACCGAGAATTTGCAATCACTGCTTAAATCCGGCTTGCGTAGCGGCTTGTCCGCAAAGAGCCATATACAAGAGAGGAGAAGATGGAATCGTTCTCGTCGATCAAAATACGTGCAGAGGATGGAGATTCTGCGTAACGGCTTGTCCATACAAGAAGGTCTACTACAACTGGAACACCGGGAAGTCCGAGAAGTGCATATTCTGTTATCCGAGAACCGAGACAGCTCAAGCCAACGCTTGCGCCCATAGCTGCGTTGGGAGGATTAGATACGTGGGAGTCGTATTATACGATGCGGATAGAATCGAAGACGCCCTGAAAGTTAAAGATGAGGAGCTCGTTGAGGCTCAAAGAAAAATCATCCTCGATCCGAGGGATGAAATGGTTAGAAGAGCCGCCAAGGAAAACGGAATTCCAGACAGCTGGCTCGAAGCCGCTTTAAAATCACCGGCATATGCTCTAATTAAAGAGTACGAGCTTGCTTTACCACTCCACCCAGAATTCAGGACGATGCCCATGACTTTCTACATTCCACCCCTTTCTCCGGTTTTAGCTGTTCACAGAGCAATACACGATGTCGAAGAGCATGAGGAAGTCCCGGATAAAGATTTGCTGAGAGTTCCGGTGAGATACCTCTCCAAGCTTTTCTCCGGCGGAAACGAAAGAGTCGTGACGGAAGCTCTTGAGAGACTCGTCGCTTTGAGGAAGTACATGAGAGCGAGAAACGTCGGAGAGAATCCTGACGAAGATAGCCTGAGGAAAGCGGGTCTTGATGCCGAAAGCGCTGAGAGATTGTATCGCCTACTAACCATAGCGAGCTACAATGAGAGGTATGCCATTCCAACTCTCCATAGGGAATACCTTGACGTCGCATCTTCAGAGGAGCGGAAGGGAGGAAAAGGTTTCGGCATATCGATCGGACCGAGGGGAGGACTATGAGGAAAGTGAAAGACTGCTACAAACTCCTATCGAAACTTTTGCAGTATCCCAACGATCTCGTTGAGATTAGAATTGCTGCGGAAGAACTCTACAAACTGATAAAAGATATCGAATCTGAAGAAATCGAAGAAGCGAAGAAAGAGTTCGAGAAATTTATCGAATTTCTCAAAAAGTCGAATATAGAAGAAATCGAAGAAGAGTACGTAAGAACTTTCGATTTATTCCCCCTCTGTCCTCCCTACGTCTTCCACCACGTTTGCGGGGAAAGCTACAGAAGAAGCGAGTATCTTGTTAAGCTCGTGGAGATCTACAGAGAACACGGATTCGAACCGGAAAAAACCCTTAGAAAAGAGCTTCCCGACCACATAGCCATGATAACAAGCTTCTTGGGAGAGTTGGAAGATAGACGAAACTTTCTGGAATTTATCATAAAAGGTTTAAATAAAATGGTTGATACCGTGAAGAAGAAAGAAACTCCATACAAAGCACTTATTCTCCTAACCCACGCTTTATGCTCCGCAGATCTAAAATTTTGGAGTAAAAAATTGGAGGGGGTGATCGAATGTTAGACACGCTAATTTTTGTGGTATTGCCGTACGCTGCGATAGCTCTCGCTTTATTCGTCACGCCCTATCGGTATTTCAAAAACAGACTTGACTGGAGCGCATTTTCAACCCAGTTCTTAGAGAGAAGAAAGCTCTACTGGGGCAGCATCCCCTGGCACTACGGAATCGTAATTGTTCTTGCTGGTCACCTGATAGGATTTCTGTTTCCATCAGCTGTGCAGAGCGTCCTTTCGAATTTCTCCTTGCTTATCGCGTTAGAAAGTATAGCGCTGTCTCTCGGATTGCTTGCGCTGGTAGGCAGCGTAATTTTACTGATTAGAAGAACTTCTGGGATAGTTAGAGCTGTCACAAGCTATTCCGACTGGATAGTCCTTCTGCTTGTGCTCAACCAAGCAATAACCGGAGTCTACATGGGAGTTTTCGCCAGATGGGGGATGGAATGGTATCTACACACTGCAGTACCGTGGCTTTATTCACTGCTCACGCTAAATCCGCAAATAGGCTACGTTTCCGAGCTGCCACTGGTTTTCAAGCTTCATGTAGCTGGAGCATTTCTGATATTAGCGGTGCTTCCCTTCACGAAATTTGTGCACTTCCTCTTCCTACCTCTTGACTTCCTAAAAGATCCACCTCTGCTCTACAGATGGGCGAGTAGAAGGGAGAAGAAGGTGGTCATAGGAGAAACGAAAAAGATCTGATTTCGGGGGGTAAGAATGGCAAGTGCTGAGGAGTTGAAGAAGAAGTACGGTTTGAAGGGTGATCCGAGGGAGGGTTTGATAGCAGCAACCCTCGGATTTTTCGTAGGGTTTGCAGCAGTCGCTCTATACGGACCTACCGCAAAGGAATTTAAAGACGTAATGGGTCTTTCGGGAACTTTGCTTGGATTACTCGTGGCTATACCCCAGCTAACCGGTTCGCTCTTCAGAATTCCCTTCGGTGCTTGGGTCGATAAAGTCGGTGGCAAAAAACCAATGCTAACGCTGCTATCCCTTTCAGTTATTGGAATGGCCGGTTTAACGACCCTGCTGTTTCTCTATTACCCCCACGGACTTACAATGGAGATGTATCCGCTCATATTACTCTTTGGAGCTTTGAGCGGTTGCGGAGTGGCTACATTTTCAGTCGGAATCCCCCAAACTTCCTACTGGTTCCCGCAGAAAAGACAAGGATGGGCTCTCGGGACTTACGCTGGATTAGGCAATACCGCTCCCGGATTTTTCACGTTACTCATCCCCTTCGCTTTAGCCGCTCTTGGATTGCCGGGAGCTTATTCGGCATGGTTCTTGTTCCTCCTTGCTGGAACGATAGTGTATGCGATCATAGCCCACGATGCCTACTACTTCCAGCTTGTGAAAAAGGGAGTTCCGAGGGATGAGGCGATAAAAATAGCAAAGGAACTCGGACAAGAGCTCTTCCCCTCTGGAAAACTCGTTGACGCCCTAAAAATTTCCGCAAAGATAGGCAGAACGTGGGCTCTCGTTGCTTTGTACTTCACCTCCTTCGGTGGTTTTCTCGCCCTAACCACATGGTTCCCAACTTACTGGAGGCTTTTCCACGGTTTTGATATAAAAACTGCTGGAATTCTCGGAGGAGTTGGATTCTCTTTGCTTGCATCGTTTATCAGAGTTTACGGAGGTTATCTAAGCGATAAAATGGGTGGAGAAAAGACTGCGATAATGAGCTACACTTTAGTTTTAATAGGAGCAGGGCTTCTGACCATTTCAACAAGCTTCGCTCCAGCGTTGATAGGAGAGATTCTCATAGGAGCGGGAATGGGTATCGCTAACGCAGCGGTTTTCAAACTCGTCGCCAAATACGTTCCGGAAGCTGTTGGTGGAGCGAGCGGCTGGGTAGGAGGTTTAGGAGCTTTCGGAGGTTTCGTCGTTCCACCGATCCTTGGTGCCTTCGTCGATGCGTTCGGTGAGCTCGGATATGCAAGGGGATTCATCGTCTACGTGGCACTTGCTCTAATGTCGATAACGATATCCCTGATTTTGAAGAAGAAGTACGGGCACGAAATACACTGAAGGTGAGAAAATATGGAAAAAATAGTAGTGGCAATTGACGGATCGGAATTCGCAAACAAAGGGCTCGAAGAGGCAATAAAAATAGCAAAGAAGTTCAACTCAAAAATTTATTTAATCTACGTTGGAGAGCCGATAGACTTCGAAGAAGAGAGTTGCGCTGAAGCTTACAAAAATGCCACAGAAAACTACGCAAGAAAAATACTCGGTGAAGCAAGACAGAGAATAGAAAAAGAGGGGTTGGAAGCAGAAGAGATCTTCTGCTGGGGAAGAGCTGCAGAAGAAATAGTCTACCACGCTTCCAAAATAGGAGCTCAACTCATCGTAATTGGTTCAAGAGGAAAAGCTGTAGGTAGGTTCAAAAGAATGCTAATAGGAAGTGTCTCCAAAGAGGTCGCAGAAAGGGCTGAATGTTCTGTGCTTATTGTAAAATAGTTTTTTGTATTTTTAGATTTTATTTATCTTTTTGTTGAGTTTTCCAACCGAACTATTGAAAAATTTGCG
>WAQS01000013.1 GCA_015520115.1 Ferroglobus sp. | reverse complement strand
TTTTTTCGAGTTTTCTGTAGAACTTCAGCTTGTCCACAAGCTCCTCTCTTATTTCACCACCAAAGTTATCCACATCGAGGAGCTCGAAACCGGAGGAGAGAATTACCTTGGCGTTTAAAGATTCGGACAGCTCCCTAACTCTTTTCTCGTCCTCCTTCCGATTCTCCCTCGCTCTAAAGACCTTTTCGGCGTAGAGGATCAAGTCCGCATCTATATGTTTCGCGTAAGCGTACACTTCATATCCAGCCTTCCTCGCCGATTCGACGACGTTTCTGACGTTGCTCCCAACTACGAGGAACCTTTTATTTTCTTCGATATGACATCTTCCTCCTCGCTTCTGTAAACTTCTTTTACGCTTCCCTCTCCAGAAACGTCCAAACCTCTGAATACAACTGCGGGAGTTGCAGAGTCCCCTTCTCCCATTAGAAGATTGGCGAAAGCTGCGAGTTCATCAACGACACACTCCACGGTAACTTCGAGAACGTTTCCGTAAAGATCTCGCTTTCCTCTCCAGTCCCTTAGAACCTCCACTCCAGAAGAACCTATGGCAAACCCGACGACGCCTTTCCTGAAGCACCTTCCGTTGGTGTCGGTGATGATAACACCCACATTTCTCCCCGTAAGCTCCGCTATCCTTTTCCTTATTTTTTCCGCACTTTCATCTGGATTAATCGGAGGAAGTAGGAGAAGACCTTTTTCAACGTTGCTTTGATCTATTCCGGCGTTAACGCAAACGTTCCCGAACTTAGCTTTAACGAGAAGGAAGGGATAATCGATTAAAACTTCCTCGCTCTCTTCAAGAACCGCCTGAACGAACCTCGGATCTTTACCGATTTTTTCAGCAATTTTCAAAGCTTCTTTGGTCGGCCTGTAATCTTCAAGCCTTCTAACCCTCCCTTCAGCCTTCGAAACTATGGTGGAGCAAATTGCCAAGACGTCTCCCTCTTTAAACTCGAAAAGATTCGAAATTATCTCTCCTATGTCATCCCCCTTTTTAATCTCGGGGATTCCTTTTATTACGTGAACTTCGATCATCTTGACAAGACTTCAAAGAGGAGATTTACCACGTCATCCTTCTCGGGCATTATCTGCCCAGCCCCCTGAGCGAGATCCTTTCTACCACCGCCGCTCCCCTTTACGAGTTTTCCTATCTCCCTCATTAACTCCCTCGCATCGACTTTTTCATGTCCGCTGAAAGTGACAATTCTCACTCCCTCTTTTCCGCTGAGGAGAACTCCGACGAAGCCCATCTCAGCCAGTTTCTGACCGAGCTTGGCTAAGGTTTTTATGTCCTCGTCGATTCTTTCAACAACTATTTTTATCCCGTCGAATTCCTCGTAATTTTCCGCTATTTTCTCAGCTTTCAGCTTCGCAATTTCTTCCTTCAGTTTCTCTATCTCCTTCTTCTGATCTTTCCACTCCTCGAAGAACCTTTCAACTGTTTTCGGAAGAATTGAAGGTTCTACTCTCAGAATCGAACTCGCCTCTTTAAGCAAAGACTCCTGCTTCGCTACGTGCTCCAAAGCCGCCTCTCCAGCAGCGTATTCAAACCTTATGACTCCGTCCTGAATAGATTCAACTTTCAGAATCTTGAACATTCCGATTTCTCCAGTGCTTTCAACGTGAGTGCCTCCACAAGCCTGAACGTCATCCCCAGCCTGAACAACCCTTATAACCTTCCCAGGCGGGACTCCACCCTGATACAGCCTGAATCCAAATTTCTTCTCCGCTTCATTTCTCTCCATGAACATCCATTTCACAGGTTTGTTTGCCATTATTTCCCTGTTCACCTCCCTCTCAATCTCTCGTATCTCCTCATCGCTCAACCTCTTGTAGTGGGTTACATCGAGCCTCGCCTTATCTTTCTCCTTTCTTGCTCCGGCCTGCCAGACGTGTTTTCCAAGCTTCTTCTGGAGAACGTTAAGAAGGAGATGCGTGGCTGTGTGGTGTCTCATATGCCTGAGCCTCGTTTCCTCGTCTATCAACCCCTTTACCTTGTCCCCAACTTCAAGCTCTCCGTCAACTTTGTGAATAACAACCCCATCTTCCTCGAAAACGTCTACAACTCTAACCTTTTTGTCTTTCGTAATGAGATAACCAACATCGTTGTCCTGTCCACCACTTTCCGGATAGAAGGCAGTTTTGTTTAAAATCACGAGATCTCCTTCAACCCCTATTACCTCGGCTTCGAATTCAAGTAGTTTCGAATTGTAGTAAAGCTTTTCAGTTTCCGGATAATCCCTCTTCAATACCTTCGGCTTCTCCTTCTTCTCAGCCTTAGAGTGCCTCGAAGCAAGCTCAGCGTACAGATCCTCAACTTCCTCGACCTCAGCTCCTTCCTTTTCCGCTATGCCGATCACGATTTCCGGAGGGATTCCGTGGGAATCGTAAAATTCGATTAAGTCCTCCTTCGTTACTCTCTTCTTCCTCTTCACTGTTCTTTCAACCATCGACTTTCCTCTCTCTATTGTCCTTCTGTACTTCTCCGTTTCAAGTTCAAGAATTTCGTGAATCGTGTCGAGATCTACTTCAAATTCGAAGGCTTTTAGGATCTTCCTGTGAAGTTCTACCAGGTCGAAAAGAGTTAGTGTAAAGCCGATGTCGTCAGCTAACCTCAAACTCCTCCTGATCATTAATCTCGCCAAGTAGCCAGCTCCAGCGTTAGAGGGAACTAAACCGTCTCCAAGCATGAAAAGAATGGCTCTCGTGTGATCAGCTAAAGCGTAGGCGTTTTCCATTGGAGAAATAATCCTGTCAAGTTCTTCAACGCTCATTCCGAATTTGTCGGCAATGCTCTTCCTTAATTTCAAAAGCTCCTCTCCTCTGAGCGAACTCATGACTCCAGCAAGCTTCGAGCTTTCGGCTAAGAGCTTCTTCATGTCCTCATCTTTCCTGCTGAACTCTATGCTGCTGTTCTCAACGATTCTATCAACTACCTCTGGAAATATGGCGTCGTAAACAGTCGGAGTACCTTGAGACGCCCAAACAAATCGCTCAAGTCCGTAGCCTGTGTCGACGATGTAGTTGTCCATTCTTCTGTATTTCTCCCCCTTTATCTCTATATCCCCTTCAGGATGCAATTCAAGATTCATGAAGACCAACGTTGCAACTTCCAATCCGCCCACGATAGCTTCCAAGCAAGGTCCGGCATTTCCTCCCCCAGCCCAAGGCTCTTCTTTATACACTATCTCCTCTTTTCTTACTCCGAGCTCGTTTAA
>WAQS01000012.1 GCA_015520115.1 Ferroglobus sp. | reverse complement strand
TTCGACATGGAAGTAATTATCGAGTGCATAGACGCTGCCAAAGAGGCTCCTTCTGGAAGTAATGCTCAGCCGTGGCATTTCGTCATCGTGAAGGACGAAGAAGTGAAAAGAAAGCTGAGAGAGGTTTGTGAAAAGGGGGAAAAGAAATTCTACTCTCACGTGAGAGGAGAGTTGGCAGAGTGGCTGAAGAGCAAAGGGCTGAACTGGGAAAAACCCTTCCTCACAGAAGCTCCCTACATCGTTGGAGTGTTTGCAAAGAAGAAAGCACCCTATTCAAGGGAGTCGGTATGGATAGCTGTGGCTTATTTCCTTCTCGCCATCGAAGAGAGAGGACTCGCAAGCTTAACGTACACCCCGCCGAACAGAGAAGAGGTTGCGGAGGTTTTGAAGTGTCCTCAGGAGTACAGATTGGAAGTTTTAATTCCCGTAGGATTTTCAGCCGATAGCAAAGATAAGGAGCCGAGGAAAAGTGTTGAAGAGATAACGAGCGTGGATTACTTCGACGTCCCGCTAAAAATGTGATCCTTATGAGATTCTACATAGTGGACGTTTTCGCTTTGAGAAAGTACACAGGAAACCAGCTTGCCGTATTCAGAGATGCGAGCAAGCTAAGCGAAAAAGAAATGCAGGAAATAGCCAAGGAGATGAACTACTCGGAAACAACATTCATAACCTCAGAGGACGACTTCGAAGTTAGGATTTTCACTCCGGAAAAGGAAGTCCCTTTCGCCGGGCACCCGGTCTTAGGAACCGCATTCGTAATAATGGAAGAGATTCTTGATAAAGCGGAAGAAGTGGAATTAAAACTAAAAATAGGAAAAATCCGTGTTTGGAAGGAGAGAGATGTTCTCTGGATGAGGCAAAGCTCACCGAAATTCGGAAAAGTTTTCTCCCCGCAGGAGATTTCAAAAGTTCTTGGGATAAGAGAAAAAGAGATAGACGAAAAATTTCCAATTCAGGAAGTTTCTACTGGCTTGCCCTTCATAATCGTTCCCCTCAAATCTCTTGAATCTCTGAGAAAAATAAAGGTAAATGCTGACGAACTTTACAAAATCGTTGAAGATTGCGAAGCAAAGGCGATTCTTGCCTTCTCTCCGGAGACGAGAAGTGAAGATAACGATTTAAGCGTTAGGGTTTTCGCACACTACTACGGTGTTCCGGAAGATCCAGCCACTGGAAGTGCCAACGGTTGCTTAGCAGCTTACCTCTCCAAGTACGAATACTTCGGCAGCGATGAAGTAAACATTAAAGTCGAGCAAGGTTACGAGGTAGGGAGACCTTCCCTCCTCTTTTTAAGAGCTAAAGGAGAGAAGGTAGAGATTGGCGGGAAGGTTATAATGATTGCGAAGGGCAATTTCGTTTGAGAGGTGAAAGAATGAAATGCGTTTGCGGAACAAATGGATGGAAGGTTAAGAAAATAATCGTAGGATGCCACCTCAATCCAGAGCACTGGCATTTGCTTAGCGATGACTTTTACTTCTGCCCCAATTCGGAGTGCGATGTAGTGTATTTCGATGGTAAAGTCACTTTCACAACCAAAGAAGTGAAAACGAAAGTCTTTTTCAAAGAAAAAGGATCTCCAAAGCCTTTATGCTACTGCAAACATGTTACAGAAGAAGATGTTATCGAGGCAATAAGGAAAGGTGCTAAGAGCGTTAAAGAGGTGGAAGAAATAACTGGCATAGGAAACGGGGGACATTGCGTAATTACAAACCCGTCAGGCAGATGCTGCAAGCTGTACTACGAAGGATTTATTGAGAATTTGCTTGGAAAGAAAAAAGATAGAGATGAACATCGGGAGTGCTGCGAAACCTGACTACTTCAACTGCTTTAAGTAATCTATCAGGTCGTTCAAATCCTTTTCCGTCATCTGCCACCTTGGCATGCACCAGTTCAACTCCTCTCCCTCGTCACCAACTCCGGAAGTTATCGCTCTCTTTATGTCCTCTTCGCTCATTCCGTGTTCTCCGGCGAGGGTGGAATACCTTATGTCCGGAGTTTTAACCCCGCACATCATCGGGTAAATTCCTCCCTTTCCGTCCACACCGTGGCAACTTGCACATCCTCCCCCGTGCATTTGAAGCCAAGTTGGTCCGCCAACAAAAGGTATTCTCTCTCCTTTTTCGTTAACTCCCGTAAGAAAAATTTTCTCTCCGTTGGATTTGTATTCGGCTACTGGCTGATAGAAATTCCTATCTCCGAACTGCATGTACGGCATTCCACTAAACCAAACCATGTTAGCGGTAATAAACCCCGCCGCAAAAGCGGCTATTGCGACTGCAACAACGATTATCGTTTCTCTTGTTTTCATAAATGTTTCTTTTTTACAAAAACTACTTAACGTTTTCCCATGTTCAAACAAACATGCCTGAAAGAGCACAATTTCGCAGAACAACCCTTGGGAAAATCCGGTTTGTTCTCAAGAAACCAGCTGAAGTACTCCAGACTTTTTTCGTAAAGTTCTTTGTCAAACTCGAAAGTCTTCATTTTGACTCCATCCCCGTGAAATTTAACGAGAATACCTTTCTCGACATCGAATATTTTCATGTAGAGATTCAGTTGAGCGATCCACTCGATGGGAAAGTTCCTTGAAGAATTCTTCACTTCTATGACGCACTTCTCCGTTAAAAAATCCGCCTTTCCAATCACAGAAAAGTTTTCAAGCTCTATTTTTCCTTTAGGTTGCTTAACGTATTTAACTCCGACTAACTTCAAAAACTCCTCAAACTTCCTTTCAGCTTCAAAACCCTTTTTAACGACCTTTGAAGGAGCTTCAAGCTCCGGATAGTTCATTTTGAGGTAAACCCACACCCTGCATCTGAAAACCCAGGAGGCGAAAAATTCCATAGGGGAAGGAAAGCAGAGGCTGAAGATAAGCTTCCTCCGCACTCTGGAAGTATTAGAAAGGAGAATATATTACTCCTCACTTTTTATAAATTCATCGTGAAGAACTTTTACCGCTTTCTTTCCTTCGCTTTTGCTCACTGCAAAACTTATATTGTACTCGCTACAGCTTTGACTTATCATTCTAACGTTTATCTTATTTCTCCCGAGGGTGGAGAAAATTCTCCCAGCCACTCCGGGAGTCCCAGCCATTCCCGCTCCTACAGCGCTTACGACGGCAACATCTCTTATACCCTCCACCTTTATCGATCCGTTCTCAATCTTTTTCAGAGCTTCCATGGCTTTATCGTAATCCGAATCGTCAACGACTATGGAAAGATTCAGTTCAGAAGAGCTCTGAGCTACCATAACAACGTTCACTTTGTTTTCCGCAAGAATTCTAA
>WAQS01000011.1 GCA_015520115.1 Ferroglobus sp. | reverse complement strand
TGGGCTTCTCGGAATAGGGCTTTTCGTTGCCACTTTCAAACTGAAACCCGGAACAGTGTTAGTAGGGGCATTAACACTAACGCTTTTGGTTGTCCCGATAGTGATCGTCACCGCTCAAGAAGCGTTGAGAGCCGTTCCGCAATCGGTGAGAGAGGCAAGTTTCGCCTTAGGAGCAACAAAATGGCAGACAATCAAGGAAGTTGTTTTGCCTCAAGCCTTTCCCGGAATTCTTACCGGAGTTATTCTCGCCTTATCAAGGGCTATTGGAGAGACCGCTCCGTTAATCATGGTAGGGATGGCTACTACTGTTTTCGTAGCCCCGAAAGACATATTCAGCCCGGCAACAGCCATGCCCCTGCAAATATTCATGTGGACCGACATGCCTCAGGAAGGTTTCCTCCACGGAGTTGCTCCAGCAGGTGTCATAGTCCTCCTTGCCGTTATGCTGTCGATGAACGCCCTCGCCATCTACTTAAGGAATAGGTTCTACAGGAAGCTTAAGGGGTGGTAGGATGATAATATTCGACGTCAAAAATTTAAGCGTGTATTATGGAGAAAAGGTCGGAATTCAGGACGTGAACATGGAAATTTACAAGAATAAGGTAACGGCTATAATGGGTCCGAGTGGCTGCGGAAAATCCACCTTTTTGAGATCCCTCAACAGATTGATTGAACTCGTGGAGAACGTCAGAGTCGAAGGGAAGGTTTTGTTCGAGGGAAAGAACATTTACGATCCAGACGTCGATCCAGTTGAGCTGAGAAAGAGAATAGGAATGGTTTTCCAGCATCCGAATCCCTTTCCGAAGAGCATATTCGACAACGTAGCCTTCGGACCGAGAATTCACGGAGTAAAAGATAAGAAAAAACTCGAAAAGATAGTTGAAGACGCTTTAAGGAAAGCCGCCCTCTGGGATGAAGTTAAAGACAGGCTTCACGATTCGGCTTTAAGGCTCAGCGGAGGACAGCAGCAGAGGTTGTGTATAGCGAGAGCGATTGCGACGAATCCTGAGGTTATACTCTTCGACGAACCTACCGCTTCTCTCGATCCGATAGCAGCTTCGAAAATAGAAGATCTGATAGTGGATTTGAAGAAGAGCTATACAGTTGTTGTTGTAACTCACAACATTCAGCAAGCGGCAAGAATAAGCGACTACGTAGCTTTCTTCTGGATGGGTAAGCTTGTTGAGTACGGAAAAACGGAAGAAGTTTTCGAGAATCCGCAGAACGAGCTGACAGAGAAGTACTTAACGGGAAGAATAGGATGAAAGTTCTGTTCGTTTGTCGAGAAAACACCTGCAGAAGCGTTATGGCTGAAGCCATATTCAATTCTCTGAGCGGAAAGCATAGAGCTGAGAGTGCTGGAATAGAGAGAGGAGAAAAGATAGATAAAAACGCCGTCAAGGTTTTGGAAAAGTACGGATACAAAGCCAAGGAGCGTTCACCAAAATCTCTCGATGATGTAAGCTTAAGGGATTTCGATTTGATCGTAGCCGTTTGTGATGAGTTTTGCGTCGATATTCCGGGAAAAAAGATCATAAGATGGGATATAGAGGACCCAAAAGGCAAGAGTTTAGAAGCTTACGAAAGAGTTTTGAAATTCTTAGAGGTTAAAATTAAGCAACTTCTGGAGGAGATCGAGTATGAAGGTTCTTGAAGAAAGACTCAATAAAATAAAGGAAGAACTCATAGAGATGCACAAGATATCGAGAGAAGCTGTTGAGCTGTGTCTCGACAGCAGAAGCTTGGCGAAGGTTTCGAGCATAGAGAGGAGAGCTGATGTTATGAACACGGACATAGACGATAACTGCCTTGTGGCTGTAGCATTGTACCAGCCGGTAGCGAGGGATTTAAGGTTTTTAGCCAGCGTGATGAGACTTTCAGCCAACTACGAGAGGATAAGCGATCTTGCTGAAAAAATCGCAAAGCTGGAGAATAAAGATGCCGAAAGACTGAAGGAAATGCAGGAAATCGTTTTGGAGATGTTCGACATTGTTTACGAAGCCCTTTCCGAAGGGAAGACGGAAAGTCTAAAGGATAGGCTGGTGGAAAAGGACGACATTCTCGACAAGATCAACAAGAAGATACTTGAAGAAAACATGGAGAAGAAAGTAAAGGAGGCGATAGACACAATTATCGCCGCGAAACACTTTGAGAGAATCGGGGACATTCTGAGTAAGAACGGTTCAAGGATCATCTACATCGAAGAAGGAAAGAGGGTCTGGATAAAGTGAGGAAAAAGTTAATGTTAAGATTTGCAAACTTTCATTGCTGTGATAGCTGAGGCTCTAAAAAAAGTCGGTATAGAGGAACTCAATCAGCTTCAAAAGGAAGCTTACGGTTTAATTAAAAAAGGTTCGGACGTTTTGATAGTAGCTCCCACCGGGAGCGGAAAAACTGAGGCTGCATTAATCCCCATACTTGAAACGATAAAAGAAAAAAACTTGGAGGGAATCGCTTTAATTTACGTAACCCCTCTTAGAGCTCTAAATAGAGACTTGCTAAGGAGGATAAGCATAATTTGCGACGAAATAGGTTTGAGCGTAGCCGTAAGGCACAGCGACACGACTGAAAGGGAAAGAAAGAAGCAATCCGAAGATCCACCTCAAATCCTAATAACCACTCCAGAGACTTTTCAGATTCTCTTTTTGGGAAAGAAGCTCAAGAAAAGTCTGAAGAACGTAAAGTTTGTTGTCGTAGATGAAGTTCACGAACTCGTTGAAAGCGAGCGAGGGGTTCAGCTTGCCGTTGCTTTGGAGAGGTTAAGGGAATACACGAAATTCCAGCTCATCGCCTTATCAGCCACCGTCGACGTCGATAAGGTGTTGAAGTTTTTCAAATGTAAAGAACTTATTCTCTCACCCTTTGAAAAGAAATACGTTTTCAAGGTCATCAAGCCCGAGGTAAAAGAGGAGGACTTGGAGCTTGCGAAAAATTTGATGGTCGAAGAGAGTTTTGCGGCAGAGCTGAGAAAAATAAAGGAGATCGTCGAAGAGTACGGATCAGCCCTAATTTTCGTTAACACGAGGCAAACAGCTGAGTTCTTAGCTTCCAAGCTCAAAAAGCTTATTCCGTCGGAAGTCCATCACGGA
>WAQS01000010.1 GCA_015520115.1 Ferroglobus sp. | reverse complement strand
CCGTCCAACCGAGCAGCAACTCTTTCTTAGGAGCCCCTCCAGCAACGACTATGTCGGGGGTTAGGATTACGTGAACGAAGATTATAGCACCCACCCAGAAAACAGCTGAAAACAAATGGAGAGATCCGACAATAAAGGCAAGCTCTCTGCTTACACTGAGCGAAAACTCCTTTTTCATTTTGAACTCCTTGCCGAACTCGTTCAAGTCTCCCGTTTTGGGATTCGTGTGGCAAGCCGTGCATTCAAGTCCGGTCTCTTCCGAATACTTTGGGAGAGCATTAGCCGGAAAGATCAAAAGCAGAATTATCGCTATGATTAAAACTCTCATGACGGAGATATTATCGGGTAAACCAATAAAACTTTTCGTAACTTCTGAAAGATTTAGGGAAAAGGGTAATACGAAATTACATATGAAATTTATTTCATGTGTGCAAAAGTTATTGAGGAATTTAGGGAAGATCACAGAATTGTGAGAGATAGCTTGATAGAGCTCGCGTCAGCCTTAGAGAGAAAGGAGATAGACAAAGCCAGAGAAGTTCTTGAAAGGCTGAACAAGCTCCTTGGACCTCACTTCAGGTTTGAAGAGGAGAAGCTTTACCCCACTCTCAGGAAGTTTCTCGGAGAGTACGTTGACAAGCTCTTGGAAGAGCACGACACAGCAATAAGTTCCGCCAAGGAATTAGCTGAACTTCTCTCCAAAGAGGACATTTCCGACGAGGAGGCAAAGGAGGCGGCAAGTAAAGTCAGAGGTTTGCTCGTTCACGTTTCCAACTGCGACGGACTTGCGATACTTGCGGAAAGGTTGAGCGAGGAAGAGATAAAAGATCTCGAAAAGACGTTCTCGGAGTTCAGAAGCGAAGGTGTTCCTCTTTTGGAGTGGGCTGAAAAAATAAGGGTTAAAGCATGAAAAACGTTTCCATTATTTTTCATTCCGGCTTTTATGACAGAGTGCACCATGGATTATCCATAGCTCTCTCAGCTCTTCTCATGGGCGGGAAGGCTAAACTCTACTTCACCCACGCTTCGTTGAAATACGTGAAAAAAGGAGCAAAACCAAGCGAAGAAATTGTTGTGGAAGGAGACGAGCATTACGCTGAAAGATACATATCCAACTTGAAAGAGGGGCACATTGAGGAGCTTGAGGAGGTGATAAAGTACTGTAAAGATGTCGGAGCTGAGATTTACGTTTGTCCGGCTTCGATGGCAATGCTCAACATCTCAAGAGACGAGCTGATTGACGAAGTTGACGAGGTAATCGGGCTGTCAGATTTCATTAACAGATCGAAAGATTTTGACTTGATATTTATTTAACTTTGTGCGATTACAGGAAAGAAACGAATTTTTTATATATTCCTCATTAAATCTGAGAATATGTTCAAAGCCCCCTACACGACCCATCCGGTGAGGCTGCACATTTATTCCCACGACATTACATCACCTCCCTGGATTTTTAAAAAGCTTATTAAGGAAGCTGATGTGGTTGTTCAGCCAAGAAATGAAGAGGATCTCGTTGAAATTCTCGAATACGCTAAGGAGAACAAGATGCCCATAGTCCCGAGGGGGGCTGCAACTTCCGGTTACGGAGGGGCCGTGCCGTATAAAGGAGGAATAATCGTAGATTTCTCGAAAATGAACAAGTTTGAAGTGGATGAAGATGAGGGGATTTTAATATCCCAGCCAGGAGCCGTTTGGCTCGATGTAAAAAAAGAGGTTGAGAAGAAGGGATTTTCTCTCAAGGTGTACCCGACGAGCGCACCTTCTTCAACAGTCGGAGGATGGATTTCTCAGGGTGGATACGGCATCGGGAGTTTTAAGTACGGGGCGATATGGGAAAATGTCGAGAAAATTAGAGTTCTCGACTTTAGGGGATTCAGAGAAACATCCAACCTCCTCTTCTACTCCGGTCTTTGTGGAACGACCGGATTGATAACCAAGGCTTGGGTAAAGCTAAAGGATTACGTCGAGCATAGGAAATACGCTCACAACACCGACGCTGGGATAATAATGAAGACCGTCAAAGCCCGTCCGCCAAAACTCACCACGATTCTCCTCTACGGTCACAAAACGATGGAGCTTAAAAAGGAGATAGAAGATCCCTCTCTTCCCGAATTCAGTGCAGCCATATTCGAGTACGAGGATCCAAACGTGAGCGAAAACGAGCTCGGAGAAAAACTCTGGAGCAAGGTTTTTTATCCTTTAAGAATTAAAAGAAAAGGTCCGAGCCTAATAGTTAGCGAGGTTTTTCTCTCCTACGCAACTGCCGAAGACTACATTTACTGGCTTGAGAACGAAGAAATCCCCTACGAAGTGCTCTTCGCTAAAAGAGGTGCGGCAGTTTTGGCTATGTTCTTCGAGGACGAGAGGAAATTCGGTTACACTTTGGCTTGGAGGAAAGCCCTAAAAGTGATGAGAGTCGCTGAAAGAAAGTACAAAGCTATCCCGTACTCCGTAGGTATGTATTTGGCTCATAAAGCCAAGAAATACTTCGAAAATTACGACGAACTTCTTGAATTGAAGAAACTCGTTGATCCGTACAACTTGCTAAACCCCGGAAAAGTTTTTCCCTCCGCACTGAGCTTCATAGCAAAGATAGCAAACATGGTGGTGATATGAAGTTCGAGAAGCTTGTAGAGGACGAGGCTTTCATCTGCGCTCAGTGCAATTTCTGCAGGGTTTGCCCAGCGTTCAAACACGAAAACTGGGAGAGTGCATCACCAAGGGGGAGGATCTACCTAATAAAGAGTCTGCTGAAAGGGGAAATAAAACCAGAAGACTTGGACGATGAGATTCTCCAAGACTTTTTTAAATGCACAACCTGCGGAGAGTGCGAGGTGGTTTGTCAAACTGAAATTCCCCTCATAGATGTTTGGGAGAAAGCAAGAGCGACTCTCGTTAAAGAAGGTTTTATTCTTCCCGCCCACAAGAGGATCGGAGAAGCAGCGAGAAAGACTGGATGTCCCTACGGAGAGGAAAGAAGCAGAGACTGGTGGTTAGAAGTCGAGGTTAGCGAAAAAGCCGAAGTAGCTTACTTCGCTGGATGCACAGCAACTTTCAGAACTGTAGAGCTCGCAAAAAATACCGTGGAATTTTTGAAAAAGGTTGGAATAGACTTCACCTATGCGAAAAACGATGAAATTTGCTGCGGTTCCCCTCTGCTAAGGACTGGACAGAGAGAGATTGCTTACGAATTCTTTAAAAAGAACTACGAGGAGTGGAAGAGAAGAGGCGTGAAAAAGATCGTAACGAGCTGTTCCGGGTGTTTCAGAACGATAAAAAGGGATTATCCAGAAATAGCGAAGGAACTCGGCTACGAGTGGGAGTTCGAAGTCTATCACATTTCCCAGCTGATCTACGAGCTGATAAAATCAGGAAAGTTGAAGCTGAAGAAGCTGAACAGAACTGTTACATACCACGACCCCTGCCACCTCGGAAGGCACATGAAAGTTTACGAAGAGCCAAGAGAGGTTTTGAGAGCTGTAGGAGCGGATATCGTCGAGATGGAGAAAAATAGAGAAGAGGCTTCCTGCTGCGGAGCCGGAGGTGGGGTAAAAGCTCAGTTTAAAGAGCTTGCGATGAAGATGGGGATCGATAGAATTGCCGAAGCTGAGAAAACAGGGGCTGAGCTTATAGTTTCCTGCTGTCCCTTCTGCAAGCTTCACTTGAATCAGGCTGCCGAAGGGAAGGGATCGAAGCTTAGAGTGATAGACTTAATAGAGATCGTCAACCAGCTCTTATAGTCACCACACTATATCAGCGCAGTTGAAAACAGGTCCTTCTACACAAACCCTCATTCCGTTTCCGATTACACAGCTCCCGCAAACGCCAATTCCGCACTTCATGTACCTCTCCAATGACATTTCCACGTTTTTCTCCATTCCAAGCTCTTTAAAGTAGTTGTACAATCCCCTCAAGACTATCTCCGGTCCGCAAGCGTATATTTTATCGCATTCTTCCAGATCATCTGAATAAACTAAATCGAAAACCGTTCCTTGCTCCCCGTAACTTCCGTCTTCCGTTGCCACCCTACACTCCCCGAAGCTTTCAAGAAAGATTAGGT
>WAQS01000009.1 GCA_015520115.1 Ferroglobus sp. | reverse complement strand
TGATAATTGTGGCTGTAAATCTTGTATTTAGACCTTAAGTAAAAAACTCGTAAATGCTTTAAACAACGAGATGGAAAAAGTTGTTTGGTCTTACAATTTTAGAAATTGATTTATAAAAATTTCTCTGTCGAAATCGTTATAAAGCAACATTTACGGAAAAATACCTAATGAGGGCTTACGTTGAGCCGCTAAAATTACTGATTTGTGATAACGAGGCTTCAAAGGGTGTTAAGGCGGAAAGAATTTTTGGAGGTTTTTGCGAGTGCGGCGGAATAATGTTCCAGAAAAGCTGGCATCTAATTAACGGAAGAAAACTCCTTGTTTCTGAATGCGACAAGTGTTGGAAGGTTAAAGCGTACGCTTTTTCAGGATTGGAGCTTGTTGATGCTTTTGAAGTAAAAACTTACACGAGAGCGAACCTTCTCGATTTGCTCAGGGAACTTTTGAGTGAAGCGGAATTCAACGCGGTTGTGGAGAAATTCAACGGGGGCAATTACAATTACTCGGCTTTGAGCAGGGCTAAAAAGAAACTTGAAAACTTGGGAGTAGATTTTGAGGAGTTGATCAGTCATTTATTTTAATTTTCAAGCTGAAAATCAGACCGACCAGCATGTTTGTTAAATAAGTTATTATTCTCCATCCAGCGACTACCGAAGCTAAAGAGCCGCGAACGAATTGGGAGTATAGGTAGAAGAAGCTTCCTTCCGAGATTCCACTGCTTCCCGGGGTGAGGGGTAGAAGGGAAATTACAACTATTATCGCCTGAGATGTTACCGATAAGAGGAAGTTTGGATCCTTGCCGAAAGCCATGAGAACGAAGGACGGCACGAGGAATTCGGACAGCCAGAGAATCGATGTTAGAGCGAACATCACAGCTATCCTCTTTTTGCTTACTCTGAGAACGTCGACTAAAGCCTCTCTAAAGTTCCAGACTTCCCTTTCTATTTTCTCGTAAATCTTCTTACTCAACCTCCTCTCAAGGAAGTTTAATGCCTTCTCTATTCTTGCGGGATGCTTGAACAGCTCTCTGAGGAGTATGAGAAAAAGTATCAGAAGTATGAAGAAAGCCAGTCCTACTCTAAATCCGAGTTTTAGCGAGAACTCAGTCAGAGAGAGGAGAATCGCTAATGAAGTTACGAAGAATATCGAGTCAAGGAGTCTTTCTATGAGGATTATGGCTGTAGCTCTACCGATTCCCAATCCATTTTTCGAAAGAAGGTATGCTCTAACTGGCTCTCCTCCGGCGGAAGAGGGAGTTATTGCTGCAAAAAACATGCTCGACATAGTTATTTTAAAAGAGTTGGAAAAGCTGACGTTGCCGTTGAACGTTTCTACCAAAAACTTCAGTCTGAGTGCCCAAAAAATCCAGAAGAAAACGTGAAAGATAATAGCTATGGAGATGTAAACCGGGTTAGCTTCGACGAGGGTCGACAGATTCTCTCCAGTAATTTTGAAAATTGCGAATATCACTGCGAGTGAAAGTATAGCTGCTATCAGTGTTCTCCTTAGCTCCTTTTTGGAGGAACCCATTTTACCCTCTCACCCCTTAGGTAGCTGATCACAGCCGACACTGCCGCTGCTTGAAGAACCAAGCAGTGGATAATAAAAGCTGCGTATGCTTTAAAACCTTCGTTTTTTCTGTAGACGAGTAAGGCTGGAAGGGAGAGAATAATTAGAGGGAGGAAAACTACCGGAATGAAAGTTAGAGTTAAAGAAGAGATCCAAGAGAGTTTAAAAGACAACTTTCTTGATTCTGAGACCAGTTTAAAATACTTCCACAGCTGCAACCCTCCGTAGTACCACCTCTTTCTCTGATTGAAAAAATCCCTTACAGTTACTGGGGACTGTTCGAAAAGCCTTCCTTCAGCGAGTTCGGCTTTCAATCCAAGAGAGTGCATTCTTGTGGCGAAGTCCGCGTCTTCAGTTATGGCGTCTTCGTTTAAGGGGTGTTTATATAAAAACCTCGGGTTGAGAACTCCTATCAATCCGTTGAATTGTTTGAATGCCGAAACTCTCAAAAGAAAATTTATAAGTCTGTATTCGAGAGAAACAGCCTTGGAAATAAAACTGTGATCGTTGTAAATGTACCTCCTCGTCGATTTTATGTAAACGTCTGTTTTTAAATTCGAACACTTTATCAGAAAATCTTCTTCTGGCCGGGAATCAACGTCGAAAATCGCTATGAGGTCTGGTTTAAATTTTTTCAAAGCTTTTAAACCATCGTTTATTGCTCCCGCTCTTTTTCCTCTATTCGTGTTTCTCGCCAGAACATCTACCCTGAGGTTTTTTAGTAATTTAACCCTCTCATCTCCCTCGCTCCCATCGAAGACGTAGAGGATTTTCTTTTCTCCGGGAAACTTCAGATTTTTTAACCACTTAGCAGAGGAGAGGAGAGTGTTTAAGTCTTCTTGGGGAGAAACCGGGACGATGATGGCGATTCTCATAAACTTTCGTAAATTTTTGAAATTTTTTCAGCGACTTTCTCCCAGCTGTAACTTTCTGCCACTTTCCTCCCCCTCCTTCCGAGCTTCCTCACAGTCTTTGAATCCAATTTTTTTATTTTTTCCCTCAATTCTTCTACGCTCTCGAAGGTGTACCCTGCCTTTTTCGCAATTTCTCTTACTCCGGGAGTGTTGTACGCTATAACTGGAGTTCCGGAAGCCATCGCTTCGAGTAAAACTATCCCGAAGGCTTCCAATCTCGTTTTGGACGGCAGAACGAGGCATTTGGCTTTTCTCATAAGCTCCTTTACTTTTTCGTATTCAACTTTTCCGAGAAATTTCGCGTTCACCCTTTTCTCCTCAGCCATCTTTTCGAAATATTTCCTGTCTTCTCCGTCTCCCGCAACTACGAGCTTCTCTTCTGAGTTTTCGAGGGCTTCTATAAGACAGTCCAGCCCTTTATACTTCACGAGCCTTCCGACGTACAGTACGAAGTTTTCTTTCTTGGAGTAGAAATCGAAGTCTTCAACGCTAACGCCGTTTGGTATAAATTCGAGCTTCTCCTCGTAGTCTCTAAGAATTTTCGATGTTCTTGCGTAATCTGAAGTTGTTGCAACGATAACCTCCGCTCTGTCAAGAACTTTTCTTGTAACCTTTTCGTTTATCTCTTCAATTTTTTTCGCAGCGAATCTTGGGATACTAACTCCGAAAACCTCATCGGGAACTTCAACGTCGTTGTGGTATGTGACAACGAATTTATCCTCGCTGGAGTATATGTAAGCGAAGAAAGGGCTTGGAACGTGAGCATGATATATCTCCGCGTTGCACTTCCTCTTTTTCAAGGGGATGGGGGAGTAGGGGATTGGAAGGGAAGGAATCGTTGACGAAGAGATTATCTCCACGTCATAAAACTTTGAAAGAGCTTTGGAAAGGTTTTCAACGTGGATTTCTATTCCTCCGATGTGGGGAAAAGAGTAGGGGGTGATTTGGGCGACTTTCATATTATCCCTTCGAGTTCGAGAATCCTTTTAGCCCACATGAGTTTTTTCCCTTTAACTCCTTCAGCCTTAAAATCAAATCCGTGTAGGAGAATTCTTTTCGCCCCGAACTCCTTGGCTATTATCGCCGCTCGGTCGCCGTCTGTGAATCCCCCAAAATTGTATACTCTGTCGAAGGGTTCTGCCTGCGTTGTAGCGACGAAAAAATTCAGCTCGGGAACTATTTCTTTTATGAGTTCTATGTTGTCTCCGTGGGCATGAACCACGAGAACACACCCTCTTTCCTCCACTTTTTTCAGAATCTCTGCTCCTTCTTCAAGGTCCGTCACGTGCACATCTGGAATCCTTGATGTAATGTTCATCCATTTTATCAGCGACTTTCCTGCGGTGATTATCCTTTGACACTCTCTCGGCTTTTTAACAGCTCCCCCAACAACAGCGACCTCCTTCCCTTCGAGTTTTTCTCTTAAGACGTTTTTGTCAAGGAGCTTGTCTTTTCCGATCTCTTTTAGAATTCTTGCCGCTCTCCTATCTTCGTCAATCGAATAACCGAAATCTCTTGCGATTTCTATGTATATTCTGAACCACTCTTCAAGCTTCATTTAACCTCTTTATTCCTATCTTCGCCCTCTCTCCCTCTATGTCCCACTCTTTCACGTATCCTTCAGCCTTTCCGAAGATCAGCTCTTTCGCTCTGGTTTCGGTTTTTATGTAGTCTTCGAAGCCTTTAACGAGCTCTTCATCGAATTCGAGGGTGACAACTATGAACTCCTCAACGTTTAAATCGAGTTCCTTCCTCATTTCCTGAATTCTCCTCACGAGTTCTCTCGCATACGCCTCTCTCTTCAACTCCTCGTCTATTTCGGTGTAAACGTAAACGACTCCTCTGGAGAACTCCTCGTAACTGTAGTTTTCCGGAACTTTAAACTCGAATTCGAGGTAGTCTCTTTCTATTTTCTCTCCATCGAACTCCACGTAACCCCTTTCGTAAATCCGCTTCATTTCCTCCTTGCTCAACGAGTTTAAGTAGTTCATGAAGTCCTTCATTTTCTCCCTAAGCTTTGCTCCGAGTTTTTTGAAATTCGGTTTAACGACAACATCCTTTTCGAACTCATTCACGAACTCTATCTCCTTCACGTTACTCTGATTGAGAATTACCTCCCTTAACCTCTCCACTTTCACGTCTCCCTCCACTATGAGCTTTCTCAGAGGCCATCTAAGCTTTATTCCGGCTTTTTGCCTCGCCGTATAGCTCGCTTCAACTATCTCCCTTGCAAGCTCCATCTCCTTCTCAAGCTCCTCGTCGATCCACTTCTCATCGACCTCCGGATAGCGCTCCATGAAAATCGACTCTTCTCCTTTCCTGAACTTCTTCGTGAAGTTTTGATAAATGTACTCCGCTATGAAGGGGGCGAAGGGTGAGATTACTCTCGTGGCTTTATCTATAACTCGAAGCATCGTAGCGTAAGCAGCTATCTTGCTCGGACTGTCCTTTTCTTCCCAAACTCTCCTCCTAATGAGCTGTATGTACCATCTGCTGAAATCTTCTATCACGAAATCGTAAAACCTTTTAACAACTCTATGTAAGTTGTAGCTTTCCATTGCCTCGTTAGCAAGCTTGCAAAAGCTTTCGAGCCTCGAAAGAATCCACCTATCCTCTATTCTGAGCTCGCAATTTTCTGGAGGAACTTCTCTGAATTTGTCAAGCTCCATGTAAGTGTATGCGAATCTAACAGCGTTCCAAAAAATGTTCAAAAGCCTTAGGAAATTCTCAGCCTCTCCCCAACTGAATTTCAAGTCCTCCCATAATGCCGAAGAGAGAACGTAAAGTCTGAAGGCGTCGACTCCAATTCTGTCTATAACTTCCTCAGGCTCAACGACGTTTCCCAAACTCTTGCTCATCTTTCTTCCCTGCTCGTCCAGCGTGAATCCGTGCATGAGCACGGTTTTGTAGGGAGCCTTTCCGAAAGCGATGACGCTTGCTCCGAGCTGAGAGTAGAACCAGCCCCTCGTCTGATCGTGCCCTTCTGTTATGAAGTCAGCCGGCCAGAGTTTCTTAAACTCCTCTTCCTTCAGCGGATATTCGAGAGTTCCCCAGCTCGCAACTCCGCTGTCGAACCAGACGTCAAAAACATCGCTGATTCTTTTCATCTTTCCTCCGCACTCACACTCGAAAGTTACCTCGTCTATTTTCGGACGGTGCAAGTCTAAATCGTCCTTCCAGCTGACCTCGTTTATGCTTCCAACAACTTTCATTTTTCCGCATTTCTCGCACGTCCACACCGGAATCGGAATTCCCCAGTACCTCTGCCTGCTTATGCACCAGTCTTTAGCGTTGCTGACCCAATCCTTGAATCTTGAAGCTCCAGCCCACTCCGGAATCCATCTGACATTGTCTATCTCCCTCAGCATCTCCTCCTTAAGCTCGCTAACCTTCAAAAACCACTGTTCGGTTGCTCTGTATATTATCGGAGTTTTGCACCTCCAGCAGTGACCGTATCTGTGAACTATCGTGTCTTCAGCAAGTAGAAGCCCTTTATTCCTTAAATCTTCGATTATCACTTTGTTAGCCTCTCTCACGTTCAATCCAGCATATTTTCCAGCCTCTTCGGTGAAAACACCCTTGTCATCTACAGGATTGAAAACCTCAAGACCGTGCTGAATTCCGAGTTCGTAGTCCTCCAATCCATGTCCCGGAGCTATGTGAACACAGCCAGTGTTTTCAGCAGTCACAAACTCGGCCATGTAAACTTTATGCACGAACTTCTTCTGAATCGGAATCTCTTCGACAAGCGGATGCTCGTACTCTAAACCTACGAGGTCTTCACCGAGCTTAGTTTCCACTACCTCCCAAAGCTGATAGCCACCTTTCTTCAGAACATCTTCGGCAAGCTCCTTAGCGAGGATTAGGTACTCAAGTTTATCATCCTTAACAGCTTTTATGACAGCGTACTCCAAAGATGGGTGAACAGCTACAGCCATGTTTGCCGGAAGAGTCCAAGGCGTCGTCGTCCAGATTACTATGTAAGTGGCTTTCTCTCCTTTTACTGGGAACTTGACGTATATGGAGGGATCCTCTCTTTCAGCGTACTCAACCTCGGCATCAGCCAAAGCAGTTTCGCACCTCGGACACCAGTTTACGACCATCTTCTTTTTCTCAAGCAAACCTTTTTCGTAAGCCTTCTTGACCGTCCACCAAGCCGAGTTTATGTACTCCGCTTTTATCGTCATGTAGGGATTTTCCCAATCCATCCACACGCCAAGAGATTTGAATTGTTCTGTCATAGCCTCTTTGTTCTTCAGAGCGTAATCCATGCACATTTTCACGAACTTGTCTATTCCGAACTCTTCGATCTCCTTCTTCTCTTTTATTCCGAGCTCTTGTTCAACCTTCACTTCTATCGGCAACCCGTGCATGTCCCATCCGGGGCGATCAGTCACTTTGAACCCTTTCATTCTTTTATAACGCAGAACGGTGTCTTTTATCACCTTATTCCAAGCTGTACCGAGGTGAATTCTTCCGGTAGTATAAGGAGGACCGTCAACAAAGAAAAAGGGCTTATCACCCCTTTCTTTAACCTTTTCGTAAATCTTGTTTTTTTCCCAGAACTCTCTGACGAACTTCTCCACTTCTCTGTGAGAGTACACGCCGGTGAATTGCATAGGTTAAGGAGAAATATGTGGGTTAAAATAGTTTATTCAAAGTGTATTTACTCTCTCCAAGTCCAAGCTCTTCGGCGTAGCTTATGAGCCTTTTTGGAGAAGTCCATTCCCAGTATTTTTCTTTTAACAAAGCTTTTTCAAAGTTTTTCTCGCTTTCGTAAGCGTCAAGACTTGCCTTATCGACGGAGACTATGTCTTTAGAGGCGAAAATCCCTATATCCGGGATCACTGGAACTCCGCTGTAGGGATGACAGTCGCAGTGGGGAGTGACGTCGAGGACGAAGTTTAGATAAGCGAAGTTCTCCTTTCCGACGGTATCTATGACGGCTTTAGCAGCCTCGACGATTCTCTCCGCTATGTCACCTCCGACGAGCCAAGGGGCTATTACTACAGCTTTTGCTTCGCAAACCTCTCCGCAACCGGCGCATTTGACGCACTTCTCAAGATTTATCTCGTAGCTCTCTATTGCATCCACCGGACAAACTTCCAAGCATTTATCGCACCTTACACATTTCTCCTTGTCTATCCTTGGAGGATTCGCAACGTGGATGTCATACTTGGTCGTTTTTGTTACGCAGCCAACTCCGATGTTTTTCAGACTCCCTCCAACTCCAGCTCTGAAGTGGAGCTTGAAATGTGTAGCAACAACGACGAAATCGGCTTCAGCTATGGCTTTAGCTACGAATACCTCCTTGAGGTGTTTGCCGTTAACGTTAACTCTTACCCCATCCAAGCCGATGAGACCGTCGGCTATTATTACCGGCGCAGCTAAAGTTTGTTGCGTATAGCCGTTTTCTTCTGCTATCGTTAGCCTTCCCGTGGCGAAGCTTCTGTCCTTGGTCATCCCCAAGCCGGTAGTTTCAGTTACAAAGGGTTTTCCTCCCCTCTCCTTGACCTTCTCAGCTATCTTCCTAAGAAAAACTGATCTAAGCGTTTTCGTCGTGCCGAAATCTCCGAAGTGGGTCTTTATCGCCACCAAGTCTCCAGAAGATATTCCGTCGAGGATTCCGCTCTCATCTATTAATCTATCGAGCTTGTAAACGAGGCTCTGTTCTGGCTGATACCATTTTTCCAACTCCGTCACTGGTGCTTCTGCGGAAACGAAGA
>WAQS01000008.1 GCA_015520115.1 Ferroglobus sp. | reverse complement strand
GGTTAAGCTGCTGAAGATCAAGCCAAACACTCAATACGATTACTGGAAAATCGTTAACTACGATCAAGTTCTTTGCATTCCAACAGAAAGGACGAAGACGAAAGAGTTAATCAACCACTATCGTGCCATCCTCGACGTTCTATTTTCAGCGAAGAAACCGGTAACGATAGTGGTTGAAGAGGCTCACAACTACAACCCGAATCCTCATGTTGCAGATGAATTGCTTGAATTGATAGCGAGGGAAGGGAGAAGTTCGAGGATAAATTTGATTTTCATAACCCAGAGAATTCAGGATTTCCCCAAGTTGCTGTGGAGTCAATGCAAGCTAACGTATCTTTTCAAGTTCATGATCCCTCAGGATGTAAAGTATATATCGAGGATGATTCCAGAGTTCGAGAAGCTGAACAAGGAGTTGCAGCGTTACGATGTTCTGGAGTTCGATCACTATTCGAACGAGCTGAAAATCATCAGAGCAAGCGAAATAAACAGGAGGACGAAGCATTATGGTTAAGCGAAAAAAGTTCATCACAGTAGAGGAGATTATAGAAATCCATAAGGAGATTATTGAGAAATACGGTGGAGAATCGGGAATTTTAAACAGAGGAGAACTTGAATTCATTGTAGATTGGGTAAACAGCCACCCACGTAAGTCAATTCACTGGAAAGTTGCCATTCTGCTGAGAGGTATAGTTTCCGGGCATCCATTTGTAGATGGTAACAAAAGAACGGCATTCGAAGTAGCAGATACAATTTTGAGGTCTCATGGGTATAGATTCAAAGCCTCTAAATCCCAGATCCTGAAATTCATACTGGAACTTGCGATTGAAGGAAAAAGCATTGACGAAATAATTAAATGGCTTAAAGAAAATACTGAAAAGAAGGGAGGAGCATGCCGTCAAGAAAGAAGAGAAGAATAAAGGAAATGAAAGATGTTCTTAGACCGGAATACAGAAAAGCCTTAGAGGAGAGTATGAAAGAATACGATGATCTGCTAAGAGCACTTGCTAAGCTCTGATTGTTCCTATTCATTTTTATATTGCTGTAACAATTTTGGAACATGAATACATCAGCTGGCAACCCTCCCGGCTGGTGGAAGATTTCCGTAAGCATAAAGAACCTAAAAAAGCTCGATGAGATTAAAGCGGAACTTGAGAAGCAAACGGATAAGAAAATCAGCTACAACAAGGTTATTGAACATCTTATAGAGCACTACTTCAAAAGCTGTTCATGTAATTTCATAAACACATAAAATAAATAGCTATTTTCACGAAGGAGGATAAAGTGAGTGAGGCGTTAGTATCTCCTTACGATCTTCTTCCCGAGAATGAAGCGAAAAATCTGGAGCTGATTTTCATCGTTCTGATGAAAAACAGGCTGAGATTGGGAAAGTTCGATAAAAAGTGGTTCTTTAAGTTCAAAAAATACGGAATTAAAACGTATCTGGATAAGGAGAAGTTGGCTCATCTGCTCTACAAGTATCGAAAGCTGGTTTCTTTGAGTTAATGGGCAAAATTGAGAAAAGCGAGGGATAAGCGATGCGGAGATTAAAATCCCCCACGATAAGCTCGATACGAAGGAGTTTTTGACGAAAATAGATACTGGAGAGATTAAACACCCTTCAGCCCTTGTTGATGCGATGGAGAAGGTTAAGAGAGCGTTGTATGTACACGTGGGCTTACGAGACGATCAGATACCTCTCCGATGGTCGTTGGATTCTCGAAGTATCCCTTCGCTCAAGCTCGAAAATCCTCAGAGAGGAAATTGAGAGCTATGGAGAAGTTCCTAAAAGCGCTGAATTATCTTAATGCAATTCTGAAGAAAGAAAAGATTAAAGCGAAAGGAATTAGCATCTCAAGATAAAGTTCAGCAAAATCAAGGAGATTCAGCAAGTTGAAGTTGATAGGATCGTAGTTAAAGGCTTCATGTATCCTTCAGGGGCTGAGCACATCAGGATATTTTTCCACTTCACGCACGACGGCAAACCTATGGTTATCGGGGAAATCTTTAAAGGGAACGGTTGTAGAGTTGCTAAACTCAACGGGCTTTTGGGAGTCAAAGTTATTTAACTTGGAAGGAAAACGACATCCCATGAAGGTGAAGATAAAAGTCGGTAAAGTCGAAGTTACAGCGGAACTCAACGAGTCTATTGCCCCAAAAACCGTGGAAGCGATAAAGAAAGCGTTACCGATAAAAAGCAAAGCTAACAGATGGGGAGACGAGGTTTATTTTCATACAAACGTAAACGTATCAGTTGAAGAAAATTCCAAGAAAGTTGTAGAGGTCGGAGATGTAGCCTACTGGATTCCCGGAAAAGCGATATGTCTATTTTTTGGAAAAACACCGATAAGCGACGATAAAATAAGACCGGCAAGTGCCGTAAACGTAATCGGAAAGATTCTGGACGATCCGACGGTTTTAAGAGAAGTTAAGGACGGAGACGAAGTTACAGTTTTTGAAGTTGAATCCCAATAAATTTTTAAATAATTCCCACGTAACTCTTTAGCAATGGATGAGTTCGAAGAGTACATAGAAATATACGAAGTTGAAGAGGACGAATTTGAAGAAGACGACGAGAGATTGGCTGAAATATATAGGCTATTCGTGAAGCTGTTGAATCAGCTTGAGAACCTCAAAAGTTTCGAATTGAAGGAAGCAGCATCCCTCATGATGATTAAAGAGCTCGTAAACGACGATAAAGTTCTCGCCGGGCTTGCGACGAAAATGCTTCAGGATATGATATACAACCTCGATGAGGATGCGAGCTACTCTTCGTAGAGGTATGTAGAAAGAAAAAAGTATTTAAATTTTAACGATTCTAATACATATTCGTGGAAGTTAGAAAACTCCAGCTTATCGGCGGCTCAAGCTACATGGTAAGCTTACCCAAGGACTGGGTGAGGAGTAACAAGCTTAAACAAGGGGATGAGCTTCTTCTTCTAATCGAAGACGATATTGTGAAAATAGTCCCAAAAAAGATTAGCGAAGATTACAGGATCGTGAAGGCGAAAATAACGAACATTCCAAGATACGACGAGAAGTTTCTTGAGAGGTTTATTTACGCTTTATTTATCCAAGGGCTTGACGAGGTAGAAATAGAGGATAAGGGGCTGACTCCGAGAGTTATAGCTAAAATCAGCAGCATAGTCCACTCGATAATAGGGATGGAAGTGATAGATGCATCTAACGGAAGAGTTGTTTTGAGAAGTTTAACATCTTCGGAGTTGGATGTCAACGGAGTTTTGAACAGAATGGCTCAGATAATAGAAGGAATCTTTGACGGAATAGTGGATTGCATGACGTTAGGAGATATGGAAGGATTGAAAGACGTTAAAAACTTGGAAGGGGACACCGACAGGCTTTATCTCCTTGCGATAAGGCTTGAGAACAGGATAATGAAGGACATATCTTCCCCATCAAGGTGGAACGAACTGAGGCACATTCTCGGAATGAGGCTTGTTGCAAAGTTTTTGGAGGAGATAGCAGACGACTTACACGACTTTTCAGAGAAGCTTCCGGAAATATCCGAGAAGTTCAAAGGAAACCTTCTCATGTTCTTGGAAGATTTAAACAGTGCCTTCTCGAAAGTTATGAAAGCATATATTTCCGGCGATGTGGACATGGCTGAGGATTCTATTTCTCAAGCCAACGAAATAGAGGAAGTTCTGCTCAAAGAGCTTGAAAAAGGTGACGCAAATTACAGAGTTGCGATTTATTCGCTTATCGATGTTTCCAGAAACCTCAAATCTATAGGAGAGGTTGCTTTTAACAAAGCTGTGAGGGAAAGGTATTTAAGCTGAATCGTTTTTCGTTTTTTCTCAGCCGATGAACGATGACAGAAATGTGAAGGAGGGAGATGAGTATGAGCGTGTACGTGAGATTTGAGGTTCCCGAGGAGTTGCAGCAGGAAGCTCTTGCCTTGCTTGAAAAGGCGAGAGAGACTGGAAAAATAAAGAAGGGCACAAACGAGACGACAAAAGCTGTGGAGAGAGGTTTGGCGAAGCTCGTTTACATAGCAATGGACGTCGATCCTCCGGAGATCGTAGCCCATTTGCCCTTACTCTGCGAGGAAAAGAACATACCGTACGTTTACGTGAAATCTAAGGAGGATCTCGGAAAGGCTGCTGGAATTGACGTTGCAGCAGCATCGGCAGCGATAATTAATGAAGGAGAGGCTAAGAAAGAACTTGAAGAATTGATTAAGAAGATTAACGCTTTGAAGAAGTAAGTTTTTATACCCTTTTTTGCTGGGTGAAAGTATGGAAGAGGACATCGCTCCAGCTGAGGTAATAGAGATTATTGGTAGGACCGGAATGCACGGTGAGGCTACTCAGGTAAAGGTTAGGATCCTCGCGGGAGAGAACAAGGGAAGAATAATAACAAGGAACGTTTTCGGACCGGTGAGGGTAGGAGACATCCTGATGATTAAGGAAACCGCAAGAGAAGCCAAGAAGCTCACGGTGAGGTGAAATAAATGGAAAAAAGAGTCTGCTCATTTTGCGGCTACGACATAGAGCCGGGAACAGGGAAAATGGTTGTAAGGAGGGACGGAAGAATACTCTACTTCTGCTCAAGGAAATGCGAGAAAAACATGCTTGAATTGAAAAGAAATCCAAGGAAGTTGAAGTGGACGAAGTATTACGCAAGGAAGTGAAAGAATGGAAAGGACGTTCGTGATGGTAAAGCCCGATGGAGTTAAGAGAGGGCTCATTGGAGAAGTGATAAAGAGAATCGAACAGAAAGGACTGAAAATCGTTGCGATGAAGATGATCGAAGTTTCAAAAGAGCTTGCAGAAAAGCACTACGCAGAACACAAAGAGAAGCCGTTTTTCCAGAATCTCATTTCGTACATAACTTCTGGACCAGTTGTTGCAATGGTTGTGGAGGGAAAGGAAGCTGTAAAAGTTATGAGAAACCTTGTAGGAAAAACGAATCCTATAGAGGCTTCTCCGGGAACGATAAGAGGAGACTTCGCGATGGACATAGGAAGAAACGTTGTTCACGCCTCTGATTCGATTGAATCTGCCGAAAGGGAGATTTCGCTCTTCTTCAGCAAGGAAGAAATTCTTAGCTACGAGAGAGCCGACGAAAAGTGGATATATGAAGAAGCTTAGAACTCCGATAGTTGCTGTTCTTGGACATGTAGACCACGGGAAAACTACGCTTTTAGACAAGATTAGGAACACGAGAGTGGTGGCTAAAGAAGCTGGAGGGATAACTCAACACATCGGAGCTACGGAGGTTCCGATAGATCTCATTAAAGAAATTTGCAAGGAACTATGGCCAAAAAACATAACGATTCCCGGTCTTCTTTTTATTGACACTCCCGGACACAAAGCCTTCACGAACTTGAGAAAGAGGGGCGGAGCTTTAGCCGATTTAGCCATTCTAGTAATCGACATTAACGAGGGGTTTAAACCTCAAACGGAAGAGGCGCTAATGATTTTGAGAACTTTCAAAACTCCCTTTGTCGTTGCGGCTAATAAAATAGATAAAATCCCGGGATGGCAAAGTTTCGAAAACCAACCTTTTTTGAAGAGTTTTCAGCAGCAGGATGATGTCGTTAAGCAGAGACTTGAGAACAAGATTTACGATTTGATAGGTGAACTTTACAAGTACGGATTTTCGGCTGATAGGTTTGACAGAATAAGGGATTTCACAAGGACTGTAGCGATAATTCCCGTTTCCGCTTTAACTGGAGAAGGAATCCCAGAGCTTTTACTTGTTCTCGTAGGTTTAGCCCAGAGGTATTTGGAGAAGAACCTCAGACTCCACGTCGAAGGGAAAGCTAAGGGAACTGTGCTTGAGGTTAAGGAGGAGAAAGGGCTTGGAATAACGATGGATGTCATAATCTACGACGGAACGCTTAGGGTGGGTGACAAAATTGCCATTGGTGGAGTGGACGGGGTTGTAGTTACCCACGTGAGGGGGATACTCAAACCAAGACCCGCTCAGGAAATAAGAGTGGAAAGCAGGTTCAAGAGTGTAAAGGAGGTAACTGCTGCAGCTGGAGTAAAGATAGTAGCTCCGGGAATAGAAAACGTCGTCGCTGGTAGCGAATTTGAAGTCGTCGAGAGTGAGGAAGACGTAAAGAAGTTCGAAGAGAGAATTAAGAGAGAGATTGAAGAAGTTACGATAAAAACCGACGAAGAGGGAGTAGTTCTGAAAACAGACACTCTCGGAAGTTTGGAAGCTTTAGTTAACGAATTGAAAGAAGCGGGGGTTCCTATAAAGAAAGCTGAAGTTGGAGACATCGACAAGAGAGATATCGTGGAGGCTGCAGCAAACAAAGACGAAATAAACAGACTCGTAATAGGGTTCAACGTAAAAGTTCTACCGGGGGTTGAAGAAGAAGCGGCAAGGTACGATGTAAGGATTTTCCTTGACAACATAATTTACTCCCTTCTCGACAACGTAACAAGCTGGAGAGACGAGCAGAAGAGGTTGAGGGAGAAGCAGAAGATAGAAAGCCTAATCAAACCCTGTAAGATCCAGCTCCTCAAGGATTTCATATTCAGGAGGAGCAAACCGGCTATAGTCGGAGTTAAGGTTCTTGCCGGAGAGTTGAGGAGGGACGTTAAGCTCATAAAGCCTGATGGAACTCCGGCAGGAAGCGTGAGGAGCATACAAAAATCTGGAGAGAACATTCCCGTAGCAACGGAAGGTGATGAAGTGGCAATAGCGATAGACGGAGTGACCATAGGAAGGCACCTTGACGGAAATGAAATCCTTTACGTTGACATTCCCGAGAAGCACGCCAGAATAATAGAAAGGGATCTCCTCGATTCGCTGTCCGAAGAGGCTAAAAAGGCTTTTATGGAGTTTCTGCAGATAAAAAGGAAGGAAAATCCGTTTTGGGGAAGGTAGTTTCAAGCCATTCAGCTGAGCGTTGGTATTAGCACTCGGCCCATCAACAACTTTTATAAATTGAGCTCCTTCAATCCAAAGTATGGAGTTTAAGGTTGTTATCTCAGACCCAGAAACTGGAAGGGCTTATCAGAAAGTAATAAGCGGAGCGAACGCAAACAAACTCATCGGAAAAGAGATAGGCGACGTAATAAACGGAACGCTCGTGGAACTTCCTCCAGATTACGAGCTTCAAATTACCGGAGGAACGGACAAAGATGGATTTCCAATGCGTCCAGATTTGCCGGGTGGAGTTAGAAAAAGGCTACTTCTTTCCGGAGGAGTAGGCTACAGACCAAAGGAAAAGGGAGTTAGAAAGAGAAAGATGGTGAGAGGAAGAGTGATTACAAGGGATATCGTGCAGATAAACATGAAAGTGGTAAAGAAAGGAAAGATTCCTCTCGAAGAGTTCTTCAAGAAGGAGGAGCAGCAGAGTGGGAGTTCTTGAGGATAAGAGAAGAGCCAGATTTTTTTACAAGTATTTTTCCAAAATTTACGATTATGTAAACCCGATTTTTTACTCCCTTGAGATGAGAAGAAAAGTTGTAGATTTAGCTGAGATAAGTCGGGGGGATATCGTTCTCGAAGTAGGATGCGGAACCGGATTCACAACCGAAGAGATAGTTGCGAGAGTTGGAGAGGAAAACGTTGTGGCGGTAGACATAACTCCAGAACAGATGAAAAAGGCTGTGGAGAGATTTAGGGGAGCTTTCTTTGTGAGGGGTGATGCTGAAAATCTCCCCTTTAAAGACGACTCTTTCGACGCTTCGATTTCTGCTGGAAGTATAGAGTACTGGCCGAATCCGGTCAAAGGCATAAAGGAGATGGCAAGGGTAACAAAGCCGGGAGGGAGGGTGGTAATTCTCGCTCCAAGAAAACCGGATAATCCGATAGTTAGGAAGTTTGCCGAGTCCATTATGTTGTTCCCTTCTACCCAGCAGCTCGTTTTATGGTTTGAAAAAGCCGGACTTAGTGATTTGAGGGTTGTGGAAACGGGTCCGTACTTTTTCTGGAGCAAGCTTGTCACGATAGTGAGCGGAAGGAAAGAGTAATATTTTAGCGATTCGACAACTATTTGTGGAACTCGAAAAGATAAGAAAACTTGTAAACCTCAGTAAGTTCGATATCTGTCATGAGAAGTGTGCCTTCGATCCGTTTAGGCTTATCTACATTTCTAAAGCTGGAAGTAGAAAGGTGAATTTGTTCAAAACTCTCATTACGTCTTCTTGCTCCTTCGACTGTAGGTATTGCGGAAACGCTTGGAATAAGGGGGTGAAAGCTACACCTCAAGAAATTTACAAAGCTTTCAAGCTTTTGAAGGAAAAGGGGTTCGTTAGCGGGGCATTCATAAGCAACGCCATAAGCGATCCAGAAAAATCGATGGAGGAGATTTTAGAGGTTGGAGAAATGATCAGAAAGGAGAATCCAAGTTACATTCACCTCAAAATAGTGCCCGGAGCGAGCAGAGATCAGGTTAAAAGGGCTGCAGAAATTGCAAACAGAATCAGCGTGAACATAGAAACACCATCAAAGAGCGTTTTCGGTGAAATTTGTAGCGTTAAGACGAAAGAAGACGTTCTCAGGAGGTTGAGATGGGGGTTGAAGGAGGCGAAGAAGAGAGGGAAGAGCTTTTCAACCCAGATGATTGTGGGAATCGGAGAGAGCGACGAGCAGATTTTGAAAGTTGCTGAAAAGCTTTACAGAAGTGGAGTGAAGAGAGTTTACTACTCTGGTTTTACGCCAGTTAAAGGGACCCCCATGGAGAGTTTAAAAGCGGAGGAAAGGGAAAGGGTCGTTAATTTATACAGAGCCGATGCTCTTTTAAGAATCTACGGATACTCCTTCAAAGATCTTAGGGAAGCTCTAACCGACGGCTTTCTACCAAAAGAGGATCCAAAGCTCGTTTTAGCATTAAGGAAGAGAGAACTTAAAGCGATAGAGATCCCAGGAGTCGGGAAAAAGATTGCCAAACTTTTGGAAAAGGGATACACTCTTGGAGAGATAAAGAGAATGGGGTATTCGGTGAAAAGAATCTCAGCGTTCGTCAATCAAAGAAGACTCCACGAGTTTTCAACCGAATAGAACATCTACAACGTCTCCGATAACGCTCTTTTTCCCGTCTATTATACTTTTCTCGTAAAACTCGGTGTAACCACAGTTTTTACAAATTACTGCATAAAACTCGTTGGACTGAATATCGAAGATTTTCGTCAGTCCAGTTCCGGTTGTTGCAAGCTTCCTCACCTCTGCTTCGGTATTTTTGCATTTAAAACAGCGAAACTTCATCTTCACGGCATCCTCAAATTTCATGAGGAAACTTTGTCGTATGTTATTTAAAGGCTTTTCAGAGATGCACTGGATTTAATATTGAGACGAAGATCAGGGTTAAAATCCCGGCAAGAACGAGTCTCAACCCTGATTTTATTACGTTCTCCTTTGATATCCTCCCAAGCATCAATCCAACGATAAAGAGCAGAAAAAGTCCTATGAGCACAGCATACGGAAAAGCTTCTCTCGCTGGGAGGAAAACGTAGGGAATTAGAGGAATTATTCCGGCAGGAATTGGAGCTATCGCATGGACTATTGCGCTTATTTTCATAGCGAAGCTGTGGGCTTCGTCAATCAGACAGTAATCGTCTTCGAATTTCAAAAGCGACCTTCTTTTCTCCATTGCCGCAACTTTTTGCTCAACTCTTTCAGCTTCAAAAGCCCCCCAGCCGCTTGAAATTCCAAGAGCGAGACTTGTGGCTATCCCGGCAGAAATCACGGCTTCACTTGAGATACCGCTTAAAAAGGCTCCGATGAGCATACCCATGACCGTGAGAACGCCATCAAAAAAGCCTATTACAAAGTACCTTCTTGATATTGTAACGAGATCGGTCATAGAGGCGTATATCTTGAGTTTTTCTTTGTCGATCCGTAGCACCTACTTATCCTCTTTCAAAAAGAGTTAAAAAATTTAGTGATCTCTATAGCTTTATGAAGATTTACGACACTATGAGCAAAAAAATCGTTGAATTAAAGCTTGATAAAACTGTGAGAATGTACGTTTGCGGGATAACCGCTTATGATTACTCCCATATCGGTCACGGGAGAAATCTCGTTTTTTTCGACACCCTAAGAAGATTTCTGGAATTTAAAGGACACAAAGTAATCTTTGTACAAAACTTTACTGACGTTGACGACAAAATAATAAGAAGGGCTATAGAACTTGGAAAAACTGCTAAAGAAGTTTCTGAATTCTTTATTTCAGAATTTTGGAAAGATGCCGAAGCGCTCAATTACAAAAGAGGACTGCACCCTAAAGTAACGGATTTCATTCCGAAGATTATTGAATTCGTAAAAGCTCTTATTGAGAAAGGCTACGCCTACGAGGTTGAAGACAAGTACGGAAAAGACGTGTACTTTCACGTTCCCAGCTTTGAGAGGTACGGAGAACTCTCTGGTTACTCTGTGGAAGAGTTGAACCGTCACAGAATAGAGCCCGACGAGAGAAAGAAAGATGTGAAGGATTTTGCCCTGTGGAAATCCGCAAAGGAGGAAGACTTTAAAGCAAAATCTGTTTATGACTCCCCTTGGGGAAAGGGAAGACCGGGATGGCACATCGAGTGCAGCGTGATGTCTTCGGAACTGCTTGGAGTTCCTTTTGACATCCACGGAGGGGGGATGGATTTAATTTTTCCTCACCACGAAAATGAAAGGGCTCAAAGCTACGCTCTCTTCGGAGTTGAGCCGGTAAGGTACTGGATACACAACAACTTCGTAACGATAAACGGGGAAAAGATGAGCAAGAGCTTGGGGAACATAGTGAGGATAAGGGATGTCGTGAACAAGTACGGTGGAGAAGTAGTGAGGTTCTTCCTTCTTTCGGCACACTACAAATCTCCCCTCGATTACAGTGAAAAAGCAATTGAAAGGTCTAAAAAGAGTTACGAGTATCTCTTAAACACCCTCAGAAACTTGGACATGGAGATAGCTTATTTGAAGACCTTCGGGGAGAAGAGGGAGGGAAGTTTAAAAAGCTACATGAGAGAGTTTGTGAGTGCCCTGGAAAACGACATGAATACACCGAAAGCCATAGCTGTGATGCACGAATTTGCGGCAGAAATCAACAAGAATCTTTTCAACGCAAACTTGGAATCTCTTGAAAAAGCGTTTGAAGAGCTGAAAACCATGGGATACATTTTCGGAATATTCGAAAAGTACACGAGGGTGCCGGTGCTGAGCGAGGATGACGTTAGGCTGATTAAAGAAAGAGAGCTCGCGAGGAAGGAGAGGGATTTTGACAAAGCAGATAAAATACGAGAAAAGTTCAAAGAAAGGGGAATTTACCTTGTGGACACAAAAAAAGGAACGAGGTGGTTTATTTCTTCTTTTTCCTGATTATCACAACATCACCAAGGGTTAGATTTTCAAGTTTTCTTCCCTGAATCTTTACCTCCTCAACTTTTTCCCTCAACTTCACTCCGAGAGTTCTTTCAAGCTTTTCTACAACTTCTGGCTCTGGAGTAATTTCCTTGTTCTCTATTTTCCTAATTAAAGAAGCTTTTTCCTGAATCTTCTTTGCTAATTCCTCCTGACTCCAGCCTCTTTTTTCTCTCTCCCTTTTAATTATTTCGTTGTAATTTTCCACAAGTTCCTCCGTAAATTCTATCGGCTTCACTTTCTTTTCCTTTTTCACGACTTTAACAATTCCGTGCTGAACTACCGTTGATTTCTCTTCTCCGTAGTCTTTACAAAGAGAGCAAACGGTCATTTCGCTTCCTTCAACAACAATCGTGTGCCCCCTTCCGTGGATTTCTCTCCCGCATATTTCGCATTGCATCGTGAAACCTCCAATAACTACTTATAGTAGTTTGCATATATAGTATTTTGGAGGTTCCGGAGTTGAGCGAAGGTGTTGATATGTCTTCGGAAACCATGGAATATCTGATGCAAAGATTGAGGCAGCTTGAAGAGGAGTACGAAAGGTTAAAGGAACTTTACAGAAGACTTGAGGATGAGAAGAGGTACGTTGAATCTGAAAGGATTAGGTATGAGAGGGAAGTTAGAAGGTTGAGAAGCGAGATAGAAAGGTTAAGATCTCCTCCGTTGCTTGTCGGAACAGTCTCAGACGTCCTTGAAGATGGGAGAGTTATAGTTAAAAGCTCTACTGGTCCCAAATTTGTCGTTCACGCTTCAACTTACGTTAATCCTGCTGATTTAAAGCCCGGAGCGAGAGTGGCTTTAAATCAGCAGACTCTCGCAATAGTTAGTGTTCTCCCTCAATCTAAAGACCCGATGGTTTACGCTTTTGAAGTTGACGAAAAGCCGAATGTTAGGTATACGGATATTGGCGGTCTCGAAAAGCAGATAGAAGAGATTAGAGAGGCTATAGAGCTACCCCTCCTCAAACCGCATCTCTTCGAGGAGATTGGCATAGAACCTCCGAAAGGAGTACTCCTTTACGGTCCTCCGGGAACGGGCAAAACTCTGCTTGCCAAAGCTGTTGCAACGGAGACCAACGCAACCTTCATTAGAGTCGTGGGAAGCGAGTTCGTCCAGAAGTACATCGGAGAAGGAGCAAGGCTCGTCAGGGAAGTTTTCCAGTTGGCAAGAGAAAAAGCACCGAGCATAATATTCATTGACGAACTTGATGCGATTGCAGCAAGAAGAACGGCTGGAGATACAAGCGGAGACAGAGAAGTGCAAAGGACCTTGATGCAGCTCTTAGCTGAGATGGACGGATTCAACCCGAGAGGAGACGTGAAGATCATAGGAGCAACGAACAGAATTGACATTCTCGATCCGGCAATATTACGTCCGGGAAGGTTCGACAGGATAATAGAAGTTCCGCTGCCAAACGAAGAGGGGAGGTTGCAGATATTCAAGATCCACACGAGAAATATGAAGCTCGCTGAAGATGTCGACTTCAAAGAGCTCGTAAGACTTACGGAAGGTGCGAGCGGAGCTGATATAAAGGCGATAGTAACTGAAGCCGGTATGTATGCGATAAAGAACGAGAGAACGAAAGTTACGATGGAGGACTTCCTCAAAGCGATAGAAAAGGTCATGAAGAAGGGCATGAAACCAGTTAATTTCGAAGTGAAGGGCGTTATGTTCGTCTGAACTCCGGAACCTCCACCACACATAAAAAAAAATTTTAACTTTTAATCCTACTTTTCACTTCCTCATTAATGCAACAAGAGCGAGTATTAAAGCTACGAGCAACGAAAGTCCAAGCGGAGTTAAATCGGGAACTGAAATATTATCGCTGGAATCTTTCGGGTCAGAGCCTTTTTTAACTTCTTCTCCATCTGAAACTCCGTCTCCGTCACTGTCTGGATCATTTGGATCTGTCCCGAACCTGTATTCGTCAAAGTTGGATAAACCGTCGTCATCGTTATCGTTTTCGGCATCTCTCGCATCTCTTGGATCAAGGTTGTTGTCTTTTTCCCAACCGTCGGACATCCCGTCGTTATCCGAATCGTCGTCCAAAAAGTCGAGGATACCATCGTTGTCTGAATCGCTGAAAACTTTTCTCTCCCCTCCTCCAAAACTGTCTGAATCCAGGAAGTCTGGAAAACCGTCTCCGTCGGAATCTCTTAACCCCTCTTTCCCGTCAGGAATTCCGTCATTATCAGAATCCTCGTCCAGGCAATTTGGAACACCATCCCCATCTAAATCCATCGTTCCCTCCTCTTCGTCCAGAATTCCGTCGTTATCCGAATCTACATCGAGATAATCCGGGGTTCCATCTCTGTCGGAATCTCCAAAACTCTCTTTATCGTCCGGTATTCCATCTCCGTCTTTATCACTTACCCACGTTTTTGAAAGAGTTTTGGATGGCTCTTCGGGATCTCGTTCTCCATTATCGTTCAAATCTGCAAACACTTGGATCGTATCTATTCCCGCTTTGGTTCTGCAATAAGAGAGTATCGCCAATCCCTCTTCGTTTGTGAGAGCTCTCTGCATCAGTGTGTCAGCTCCAAAAACTTTCATGACTACAGGAACGTCCTCGACTGGATTTCCAGAAGCATCATAGAAGGTGAAAATTATCTGATGACAACCACTTTCAACGTTTGTGGAGTTTGGTGGAGAAGCTGAAAAGCCCGTGAAATCCGCACAAGAAGTTGGAGCAAGAAGAACGTCTATCTTTTCCTGAACGGAATAACCCACGTAAATCTTACTTGAATCTACTCCCAGACCAAGTGCATATTTTTCAACTGAGACGACATTCTCGACGGAATCAGATGCGACGTCTATAACGTACAGCGCTCCGAGGTCAAAATGCAAAACGTAAACTTTTCCACAGTTTGGCATTACAGCGACACTCCATATTTTCTGCGTTCCTATTTCGTAGGCTTCACCGATGCCCAAATCGATTATCTTTAGGAGGTCGCTTCCGTCTATCACAGCCAGCTTGCTCAACCCCTGCAAAGCTACGTACACCTTATTTTCCACCACTGCAACACCCGCTGGAGCTGATCCGTTAGGTAGCGAAATCCTTCCAATAATAGCGTCCGTGTTCCCGTCCAAAACAACTACGTAGTTCTCTGAATAACTTTTTAGAACTGATACATACACTCTATTCGCATTTAAATCAACCGCAACTCCTCTACAATTGCCCAAATCCAGCTGCTTGACGTTATAACTTTGAGCATCCACGACAAACAACTTTCCGGCTCCCCAGCTTGTTATGTAAATTTTGTCTGATATCGGATTGAAAGCGGCATCGTAGACATGACTATCTTCACCCGTCAGTTCAACTTCACTTACAACTCTGAGTCCTCTATCCAAAACCCATAATTTTGGCTTCCCATCGCTTCTCCCTACAACATACGTAAGATTGGCGGATGGGTTGAAAGCTACCGCTTTAGTACTCTCCCCATTTAAATTAATTTCAGCAACGAGATCGTAACTTTGATTGTCGAACACTTTTATTCTACCGTTTACCCTGTCGGCAACGTAAATTTGTCCAGTATTGGGATGTACTCCAATTTTTGAGGGCATGTAGTCCGAAGCATCACTTATTTCTCCGACTACTTCATAAGATGCCGATGCTAATCCTACAAGAGCTGAAAGGAAAACTAACCCAATAAGAAAGGAAAATCTCATCAGAAACACCTCACGATGTTCTCCAAGCTTCCTCCGAATCTAAAATACCGTCACCGTCAGAATCAAGATCGAGATAGTTCGGAACGCCGTCGTTGTCGATGTCTGTGGAGCCTTCGTAAATGTCAAGAATTCCATCGTTGTCGGCATCTTTATCCAAGTAGTTAGGAACTCCGTCGGCATCCCCGTCAGAAGGTCCCTCCTCAGAGTCTGGGATTCCATCTCTGTCCGAGTCTTTTTGCCAGTTTTTGTAGACCTTGAATCCGGGTTCTCCAGAATCGAATCTCCCGTTGTTGTTGACATCTGCGAAAACGTGTATCAAATCACGACCTTCTTTTAATCCCGTGTAGGCGAAGATGGCTTTTCCTTCTCCGTCAGTGACCACATTTCCTTTGATGTAGTTGACAAGGGTTGCCAAGGAGTATACCTCGAAGTATAGTCTAATGTTGGACAGAGGATTCCCAGAGCGGTCACGAAGGGTAGACGATACCAGATGACACATCCCCAAGTCGTTTACAGAGTCTGGAGGGTTAGTTGCTAAATCTGGAGTTCTATCCCCACACGACTGGGGTGCTGAGAGAACATCTATTTTACCGCTTGAACTGTACCCTACGAAAATTTTCCCCTCTCCAACACCGAGACCGAGAGCGGTGCTCCCTACATTTACAACCCTTTCAACAACGTCTGTTTCGGTGTTAATTACGTAAAGTGATCCAAGATCAAAATGAAGGGCGTAAGCTTTCCTGCATTCTGGGATGTTCACAACAGTCCAGATCTTCTGCGTTCCGATTTCGTAAGTTTCACCGACTCCCAGAGAGATAATTTTCTCTAAACGATCTCCACTAACTACGGCTATGCTCGCATTTCTTTGCAGAACTACGTATACTTTTCCAGTAAGGGAATCTACGTCAACCCCTGCGGGAATAGAATTTCTTGGCAAAGCGACTTCTCCAACAATTGCATCACTTCCTCCATCGATAATTAACACGATGTTTTCCTCCGCACTTCTCAATACTGAAACGTACACTTTATTACGAAGTGAGTCGACAGCAATTCCTCTGCAGTTTCCAGTATTCAGACTGACGACGCGGTAACTGTTACCATCAACAACAAACAATTTTTCGGCACCCCAACTACTAACGTAGATCTTATCCGAAGTTGGGTTGTAGGCTACATCGTAAACCTTTGAAAACTCGTCTGACAGTTCGATTTCCCGAGCTATTCCGTTATTCTCGTCTAAAACCCAGAGTTTTGGTTTTCCGTTTTTTACACCAGCGACATACGTAAAGTTACGATCTTCGTCAAAGGCAACAGCACTTGCCTCCTCAGCGTTCAGAGGGATTTCGGCAATCAGAGCATAACTTTGGGAGTTGAAAACCTTCAGAGTACCTTTTGCTACATCTGCAACATACACGTTCCTGGTAATAGGATGCACGCCAATTTTCAGTGGCATTAAGTTTGCAGCCTCGCTAATCTCACCAACAACTTCGTAGTCAGCTGTAGCTACTCCACCAAAAAAGAGCAAAAGAGGGAGCTGCAAGGACACTACCATTTTACCGAATCTCCACAGAGACCTTTTCCCCTTGTGTGCGACACTAAACTTTTTCAGTAAATTTAGAGCTCCCATTATATACCTGCAAAATTGCTGATATATAAGAATTTTGTAGAAAGTCATTAAATTATCATAACAATAAGATCTTCTCAAATAATTCAAAAGTTGAAAAACGTGTTAAAAAGGAAAAGATAAAGTACACTAACACTCAGCCAAACGCTCAATGAAAAAGCTTGTAGAAGCTCTGAAAAGAAACGGAGCGGAAGTTATTCTTTCGAAAAATCCAATTGAAGATGCTAAGAAATTTGAGGGTGCTTTTGTTTGCGAAGCGGCAAGTGCAGCTGAAGACACCGGAATAATCTTTTTCGTAGGTTTGGAGGAGAGAAAAAAAGCTGCTTTGGCAGAGCATCACGTTGCGGTGGTGTGGAAAAAAGATGTTAAGAAGGATGTTATCTCTGCCTACTTCCACGCTTTGTCTAAAGGAGAATTCGTATTTGCCTCAAGTTCTCCCTCCAAGACCGCAGATATAGAGGGGAAGCTCATCTTTGGCGTGCATGGACCGAGAACATTCACTGTAATTTTGGAGGAATAAAAATCACCCAAGGAGTTTGAAGACAGCATTAACGATTGCGAGGGTTACAAAACGATCCTCTCCGATCGGATCGCATATTACTATCCTTTTTCCTTCAAATTCTCCTTCTCTCTGTTCCGGTTTAAAATTGAAGAAAGCCGGGAGGTCTTCGGTGAAGTGAATTCCCTTTGAAATGAGGATCGGAACGACGTAAATCACCTCGCTTTTCATCCTCTTAACAGCCTCATCAGGAGTCGGTTTTCTGTTTCTCGCCACGTAGCATATCCCAACTTCGTCGAAAATCCCCATGTTTTCTATCCTTTCCTTGTGGATTTCCATCACTTTGGCGTAGTGGGATTTCTCGCTTCCGTGCCCAACTATGAGC
>WAQS01000007.1 GCA_015520115.1 Ferroglobus sp. | reverse complement strand
ATATGTCGCTGTCGGCTCTAACAACTATCTGCACCGGCTCTGGATAAAGCGTTCCAATTCCCCTGAGCTCTTTTACCGGCTTACCTTCAAACTGGAACTTTCCGTTCCAAGCGTAGTAAGTCACGTCGTTCTGAATTATCGCAGCTAAGGCTTCTCCCTTCCCTATAGCTTTAGCATTAGCAACGCTCGCTCCGCTCGTTACTCCTTTCGCCTCAATCAACTCGCTCTTTTTATTCAAAACCTTCGCAAACATAGATCCAACGGCAAAGTAAACACTTCCCGGACCAGAGCCGGTGTATATCGTTACTATGTACTTTCCGTCTTCAGTTTTCGGAAGTTTAACCCCTTCGGCTTTTTCCGGAGTTTTCTCCGGCTTTGTTTGAGTTTGCTCTCCGGCACACCCGGCTAATGCGACACCGATTGCAAGAACCAACATCAGGCTCAAAATTACCTTTGACCTCATCAAACCACCTCAAATCCTCCAAGCCCTTTCAAAAAATCGCTTACAAACATGCAAGTCACCCGGAGGTTTAAAAATGTAGAGAAAATTATAGGTATTTAAAATTTGCGATGAAAAATTTGGAAGATTTTAGACTTTACGTTAAAGAATCTATCTCTTCAAGGTTTTCAATTTTTTCGAAGGCAGCTAAAATCTTTATCTCCACGTCAATTCCCTTCTCTTTCAGGTAAACCAACGGCGTCGATCCGGCTATTACAACAACTCCTGCTCTGTAGTTGTTCACCGGAATCCCGAGAGCGTCGTTTTCAGCTCCGCTTATGTAAACAGCACCATTTATCCCAATTTTTTCGAGCTGCTCAACGATTTCTACTGCCCTCTTTCTTAAAACAAGCGGAATCTCTCTTACATCAGCTGGAACGTTCCCGCTGCCTCTCTCTACAGCATCCTTAACGCTGCAAAACCCGCTCCTTATGAAGAGGTCTATCGGGTCGAGGGTTGAGCCGTAGTAGGAGATTGCGTGAACGAAACGGAGGGGTTTCCAGTCAGAATACTGCAAAATTCCAGCAAACGTTGGAAAGGAGCTTATTCTACTTCCTATTAACGCTGCGTCAACAACTGAGGTGCTGACCAAACCTATTCCAACTTTTCCTTTCGGAATTTTCAAGTTTCCCGCTTCTCTCTCGTAAATCTTTACGAGTCTGCTCACAGCAAGCTTAGCGTCCATGCATGCTTTTATCAGCTCAAGAGAGATTTCAAGATCTTTTTTTCTGATTATTCCGATGTTCAAGCTTACGAGTCCTTTTCTTTTAAAGGGATCGAAGTTAGCGTTGTAGGCATACTCCTCCCTGAGTTCTATGAACGAACCGATCCTCTCCCTGACCATTCCTTTTTTGACCTCTTCCAATCCCTTCTCCGATATGACTCTCCCGGCAAGCCCGACCTTTTTCGTGAGTCCAAGCTCGTCAAGAAGCTTTAGATAATATTGCACAGTTTCTTTTTTCACCTGAAATCCTCTTTCTTCGAGTTTTTCCGAAATGCTTTTTGCTCCGAGGGGCATGTTGGAATTCGCCAGAATTTTGAGAATGTGGTAGAGTATCGGATTGTCGATTGTTAGTTTCATTAAATCTGCAAAAGAGTCACAATTAAAAAGCTTAAGCTTGGGTGGTTGTTGAATGAAAAGGAACATAACACTGCTCGGCATAGTCAGTTTCCTGAACGACCTGAGCAGCGAGATAATTCACCCTCTTCTACCCTTCTTCCTCAAGAGCATGAACGCCACGGCTCTCGGAATTGGGATCGTCGGTGGGTTGCTGGACGGTTTTGGGAACGTTGTAAAGCTATTCTCTGGATACATCTCCGATATATTCAGGAGGAGAAAGCCGCTGGTGTTTTTCGGATACCTTCTCTCTCAAGTTTCAAAGCTCGGTATAGGCATCTCTTCTTCAGCTGGAGAAGTTTCGGGCTTTGTTATTATGGACAGAATCGGAAAGGGGATTAGAACGTCTCCAAGGGATGCGATAATTGCCGAATCTTCCAAGGAGAGAGGAAAAGCTTTTGGCTTTCATAGGGCGATGGACACGGCTGGAGCGGTAGTGGGAACTTTAATCGCCATACTCCTCTACGAATCTCTGAAGAACTTCCAAACACCCATTCTTGTAGCAGCAGCAATAGGATTTTTCGCTGTAATTCCAATTTTTTTCGTTAGAGACACTGGAGAATTCGTCCCGAAAAAGGTGGAAGTCGGAGTGAAGCTGAAAAAGTACTTATTTGTGGCTTTTCTTTCCGGTTTGTGTCACTTAAGCTACATGTTCTTTTTGATAAGGGCTTCGGTGATAGGCGTTGAAGCAGCCTTTCTACTATATTTAGTATTTAATGTAGTTTACTCCCTATACTCGTATCCAGCCGGGATACTGGCAGATAGATTTGGGAAAGCTAAAATTGTCGGCTTCTCCTATCTAATCTTCTCGGCGTCTCTCCTCCTGATGACTTTTCAAAATCCCCTTTTCTTCGTCGTTGCTTTCATTCTCTACGGAATTTTCATGAGCGTAAGTGAAGCTCAGCAGAGGGCTTTAGCTTCCGATCTGTCCAAATCTCAAGGTTTCGGACTTGGAGCGTATCACTTGAGCTTCGGAATGGCGATAGTTATTGGAAATATCATAGCCGGAGCTTTAGCAGAGCTGTTCACTCTCGACGCAGCTTTCGTTTTTGCGTCCATCCTTTCGTTAATTTCAGCTTTCGTCTACCTTTTCGTGAAATTCTGAAAAGGTTAATGTTTTAAACAAGCCAGCTTTCTTTCAAGCATGAAGCTCAAAGTTGGGATTCTTGGTGCTACAGGGATGGTTGGACAGAAATTCATCGAACTTCTGTCCGAACATCCTTGGTTCGAGATTACAAGTTTAGCTGCAAGCGAGCGGAGAATTGGTAAGAAGTACGGTGAAGAGGTTAGGTGGATAGTTTCCCAAGACGTTCCGAAGGAGGTGAGAGACCTCGAACTTTTGCCAATGGATCCGAAAAAGTTTGATGCCGACATCGTTTTTTCCGCTTTGCCATCTGATGTTGCGAGGGAAGTGGAAAAGAAGTTCGCCGAAGCGGGATTCGTTGTTGCAAGCAACGCTTCAGCTTACAGAATGGAAGAGGATGTCCCTCTGATAATCCCGGAAATAAATGCGGAGCATTTGGCTTTGATAGACGTTCAGAAGAAAAACAGAGGCTGGGACGGGTTTATCGTTACGAACCCAAACTGTACGACGATTATCTTAACTCTAACTCTCAAACCTCTTATGGATTTGGGTTTGAGGGAGGTTAACGTGGCTACGATGCAGGCTTTGAGCGGAGCGGGTTATCCGGGAGTAGCATCTCTTGACATAACGGACAACATAATACCTTTCATAAAAGGAGAGGAAGAGAAAGTCGAGAGCGAGCCGCTAAAGATCCTTGGAAAGCTTGAAGGGAATAGAATTAGATTCGCAGACCTGAAAATTTCTGCTTCTTGCCACAGAGTTCCCGTGATTGATGGTCACACGGAGGCTGTATTTGCGAAGTTCGATAGAAAAGTCACCGTTGAAGAAGTTAGGGAGGCTTTCGAGAGTTTTAAGCCCTTAGATCTACCATCCTCTCCGGAAAAGCTTATAATTGTCAGAGACGAGGAAGACCGCCCGCAGCCAAGGCTTGACAGAAATGCTGGGAGGGGGATGAGCGTCGTAGTAGGGAGAATTAGAGAGGATGCGAGCGGAATAAAGTACGTAGTTCTCGGGCACAACACTGTGAGGGGTGCTGCTGGAGCGAGCATACTCAACGCTGAATTGCTGGTTAAGGAAAAGATTATATAGTGGTATCTTGTCGGCTAAGTAAAAACGAGGAGGGGATAGTGTGGCAGAAAATGCTGTGTTTGTTGGGAACAAGCCTGTAATGAACTACGTTTTGGCTGTTTTGACGCAATTCAACAGTGGAGCGAAGGAAGTAGCCATTAAGGCGAGAGGAAGAGCCATAAGTAGGGCTGTGGATGTAGCGGAAATAGTGAGGAAGAGATTTCTCCCTGACGTGGATGTGAAGGACATAAAGATCTCCACCGAAAAGGTTGAGAGCGAGCAGGGAGAGGCGAACATCTCGGCTATAGAAATCGTTCTGGCTAAAAAGGAGTAAGCTTTAATAACACTCTTTTTTATTTTCCACTTGATGTTAGACGGCATTCCGACTCTTGACGACATTGAGTATTCTGGAAAGAAGGTTCTTCTCAGGGTTGACATAAACTCTCCCATTGTGGAGTCGAGAATTCTCGACACGACGAGGTTTGAAAGTCACTACGAAACCCTAAAAGAGTTAGAAAACTCTGCCGTAGCAATACTGGCACATCAAAGCCGTCCGGGAAAGGATGACTTCACGACTCTTGAAGCTCATGCGGAAGTTCTTGAGAGAATAGTTGGGAGGGAAGTCGAGTACCTTGACGAGATTTTCTCTTCGTGCGTTATTAGAAGAGTTAAAAGGTTGAAACCCGGAGAGATAGTTCTTCTTGAAAACGTTAGGTTTTACTCCGAGGAACAGCTTAAAAGAACTCCTGAAGAGCACGCCAACTGTTTAATGGTTAAAAAACTTGCCCCACTTTTCGATTTATACGTTAATGACGCTTTTTCAGCTTCTCACCGCCCACACGCAAGCTTAATCGGTTTTCCTCCGGTAATGCCCTCTGTGGCTGGAAGACTTGTCGAGAAGGAAGTTAGAGCTTTATCGAAAGCTTTGAGGAGTGAAGGAAGCAAAATATTTATCCTTGGAGGGGCGAAAATAGAGGATTCGGTAAAGGTTTTGAAAAACGTTCTTGAGAACGGAATAGCGGACAAAGTCGCTTTGACAGGAGTCGTGGCAAACTACTTCTTAAAGCTTTCCGGATTTAAACTTGGAGAGGAGAACGAGAAAATTATCGAAGAAAACAAGGACGGGGTGAGCGATAAGGAGATGAAAAAGCTTCTTGAAAAGTATAAGAACAAGATAATTCTTCCCGTTGACGTTGCGGTTGATGCGAATGGGGAGAGGGAAGACGTGAAGCTTGAGGAGTTCAGAGGTGGGATGATAAAGGACATAGGGTTTGAAACGATTTCCATACTCGTGGAGGAAATACCAAAGTACGACATAGCGGTTATAAACGGTCCTGCCGGAGTTTTTGAGGAGGAGGTTTTTGCGACGGGCACCGTGGAGGTCTTAAAGGCTGTGGCTAAAGCCAGCTATTCTGTTGTTGGTGGCGGGCATATAGCTACGGCGGCGAGGCTATTCGGGATAGGGAGGAAAATAGACCACATTTCCACTGGAGGAGGAGCGAGTATAAGATTTCTGAGCGGGGAAAATCTTGTGGCGCTGGAAGTTCTTAAGAAATACTGGAAATTGCCTTTGCGTGAGCTCTGATAATATCCGATCTCGTTATCAATCCCACGAGTTTCGAATCCTCCACGACCGGCAATCTTCCAATTTTGTATTTTTCAAGAAGTTGTAGAGCATCTTCCAAAGACGCCTCTGGAGTAATCGTAATTACTTCTTTTGTCATGACGTCTTCTACCTTCACGCTGTCTCTTTTCTCCTCCGGAACACGTAACACGTCTTCGAGGGTTATAATTCCTACAAGCTTTCCGTTCTCCACGACTGGATAACCAAGGTGTCCAGTAGAATTTATCGCCAGCAGAACGTCTGAGATCGTGTTTTTCGGGGATAGGGTCATAACTTTGTCGGCCGGAGTCATCGCCTCTGCAACCTTTATGTTTTCAAGAACATCGACGGTCATCTCTCTTCTATGTGCCGGAGATTCAACTCTCGAATTGACCTGCTCGCTGTAAATGGAAACATCGCCGCTTAAATAGTAGGAGAGCGTCGAAGCGAGCATCAAAGCTGGAAGGAGCTTGTAGCTTCCCGTCATCTCTAAGACCATCATGATCGATGCAAGAGGTGTTTTGGCTACAGCCGAAACGAAAGCTGACATGCCTACAAGAACGAAATTGGATTTTGCTCCAGTAATTGCGAAATTACTCGCTAAATCTCCTACAACAGCTCCGAGCATGCTGCCTATGACTATCGAAGGAGCAAAAACTCCTCCGCTACCTCCGCTACCGACTGTGAAGGATGTTGCCAAGATCTTTCCCAAGAGTATTAGCAAAGCAACACTCATCACCAGTTTTCCGTCTATCGCCAGTTGAACGTATCCGTAGCTCATTCCCAAAGCTTGGGGGACGAAAACGCCTATAAGTCCGGTGATTATTCCACCTATGAGGGGTTTAAGAGTGCTCGGCGCTTTTAGTTTTCTGAAGAGATTGTGGACCAAATAAAAGCATTTCACGTAAGCTATCGCAACTCCCGCAGCTAATACCCCAGTTAGCGAGTGGAAGAACAGCTCTACCGGACTTTGCAAGCCCACGTCTGTTGCTATGAAAATTGGGGTTGATGCGAACCTTAAATTAGAAATGTGGCTCATCAAAACTTCAAAAACTGTAAAAGCGGTTATGGATGACACGAAAGCGGGAATTATCGCATCGAGCTCCGCATCTCTTTTGTATAGAACCTCAACTCCGAACAAAGCACCACCAAAGGGTGCTCGGAAAATGCTTCCTATTCCTCCGGCAACGCCGCAAACGAGTAGGATTCTCCTATCCTTGTCGGAAAGCTTTAGAATATCGGCTAAAATTGCTCCAACCCCAGAGCCGATTTGTGCTATCGGTCCTTCTCTTCCGGCACTCCCTCCGCTTCCTATTGTTATTGCTGAAGCTACAGCTTTAACAAAAGGAACTCTCCATCTAACCTTTCCTCTCAACCTGTGAAAAGCTCTTATAACTGCATCCGTTCCATGTCCTTCAGCTTCTGGAGCGAGTTTGTAAACTATCAACCCGCTCAGCAAGCCACCTATTGCTGGGAGAACCCACAAGGGAATTATGCCAAGCTTTATGCCGAAAAAGTCAAGGCTTGTCTCTCCTTTCGGAGCTGGCGGACTGAAGGAGTCAAGAACTTCAAAGAAAAATTCGGAGGAAAGATCAAGCATTAGGAAGAAGACAAAGGCTGCTAAGCCGGAGAAGATCCCGACGATTATCGAAAGAATCAGGAGATGCCTGAGAAGTAAGGGGGGTCTAATTTCCACAGCTTTAGAATAATTTCACGATTTAAAAATTTAACCGAAATCCGCTGGAATCCTATTGAGAGTCCATAGGAAGTCCTTTCCGTCTACTTCGGCTAAATCTGGAGTGACTGGCTTTTTAAAAAACTCGAAGCCTTCCTCTTTCAGGACTTCGTTAAACTTTTCTGCAAGTTTTTTTGCTTTACTCCTCTCTTGTCCAAACCTTTCTATTCCCCTCGCTATAAGCTTCACCTGTCCTTCTTCCACGATTCTCGGATTTCTTGATAAATCCATTTCGTATCTCCTCTTCGAGATTTCAAGAAGTATTCTGAACCCCTTGACTCTAACCT
>WAQS01000006.1 GCA_015520115.1 Ferroglobus sp. | reverse complement strand
GGCTACCCCACGGCCCCCCAACTAAGAGCAAACAGAAGGATATAAAAATTCTCCGCTGCAAGCCTAATTTATCTCGAACTTTTCAACTTCGTACAAAGCAGTTCCAAGGTGATCCATCAAGCGAGCTAAAGAAATTTTGAAGGTTTTTGTGCCAAGTAAGGTAAAATTTAAATCTCCCCCTTGAGATTTTCTGCCATGAGAAAAATCCTGCCACTGATGCTCCTCCTGCTCATTGGAGTTGCTTTGGCAGCGGAGCAAATTTCGAGTGAAAACTTTTCCGAACCAATCATCGAGCCAAAACTGAAAGATTTTTACCTTCCTGGGGATGAAATAAGTTTCAACCTCACAATCCAGCCGAAAACGGACGATGATGCGAAAAAGATAGATGGAAGGTATTACGAGTTTAACACCTCCCTTGAAAATCCGGAGATTACCGTTAAAGTCGTTTACGGAGGAACGGGGGCTATAAGATACTTTACTGGAAAGGAGTACGTTAAAGCCGACGTAAAGGATTGGGAAGACGGGGTTGCTGAAATAAAAGTCGAAGTTTCTGGAAAGGTTCCGACTGTGGAGGAGAGGATTGCCAAGATATACGCTTTATATATTGACATTCAGGATGCCGAGGAAAATGCGGTAGAGCCGGTTAAGATAAAGGTCGTTAACGTTCAGGCTTTTGAAAGCTTTATAAACGAGCTTAAGAACAAACTGGACTCCTTAAAAGCAAAGGCTAACGAGCTTGAGGAAAAAGGTGTTTACGTCGTTCTGGCGAAGGAGAAGCTGAAGGAAGCTGAGGAATCTTTGAGCGATGGAGAGAGCAACTTCAAAAATGAGGAGTACCTTCAAGCCAACGAAAGTCTCGGAAAAGCTGAAAGCTACATTTTAGAAGCGGAAAAACTTCTGATAAAGTCGGAGCTCGAATTCAAAAAGAGCAAGTTGGAAGAGAAACTTGGAGACTTTCTGTACAAAATGGATGAAGCAGACGTTATTATAACCAGATTAAAAAGCGAAGGAGTTTCGACTTTAAACTATGAGATTAAGCTTGAAGACTTCAAAAGGATTTATTCGGAATTAAATCAGAAACTTACAGCTGCCGGAGATTACATAGACAAAGAGCTTTTCGATGATGCGGAGAGAGTTCTGGAAGACGTTGAAAAAACGCTCGACGAAAAGTTGAGCGAGCTTGATATGATGATCACGGAGATGCAAGGGCTGATGGAGGAAGAAGAGACACCCACACCAACCCCAACGCCAACTCCCGAGAAGGAAGAAGGGGCATTTAAGCCGATTAGCGAGGCTTTTAGCAAAATCTCTGAATACATCAGCGAAAACAGGGAGAGGATTCTTCTCTACCTTGGTGGGGGAGTTGCGGTAGCCATAATCGCTGTGGTTGGATACAAGGGTTTGAAGGGGTACATGAGGAAGAGAAGGTTCGATGAACTAAAGTAACTCGTACATTTTCAGGAGAAATCTGTTTATCTCGTACACGGGAGAGCCGATAAGCTTCATGAGTTTGCTCAAGCTCCTCCCGCATCCGGCGAAGGGGCTTATTACTCCGGCACCCTTCAATTCAGCTATAACTGCTCCGGGCTCCTTTCCATACTTTAGCGAAATCTCAGTTAAAGTTTCTCCGGTAATGAAACTGTATTTTCTCTTCTTAAAAACTTCCTCGACTATTTTGACGAAGGTCTCTGGGTCTTTTTCACCGATCTGCGAGAAATACTTTTTCACGGCTTCTTTCCAACTGCAAAATTCTGAGAAAACTATTCTGATAACGTAAGGAATTTCGAGGTCTTCAACGACTAAAAACCTCGAACCCCAAGACAGGCTATCTTTTTCGGATTTTATCGGAAAAGCGAGTTTTTCCGATTCGAAAAGTATCACAAGCTCTTCATCGAGCTCCTCTCTTGGAATCACACCCGTTTTCGAGTATTTTATTAGCAGTTCTACGGCTCTTTCTGCCTCTTTATCTCCACCGAGTAAGGAAATTAGTCCATTTTTATTAACGCTCCGTAAGGACATACCTCCACGCATTTATAACACTTGATGCACTTGCTCTCGTCAATCCTCACAACTTTCCCGCCTTCTCTTACGATAGCATCGGTGGGACAAACTTGACTGCACTTTCCGCATCCCTGGCAGCTCAAAACAGCTATGCTCATTTCGCACCCCCGTACTTTCTCTCGAATTCCTCTATAGCTTCCGACATTTTCTTATTCCAAGCGGAGAGCAGCTTTCTCATTTCTTCTGCCACTTCTCTTGCCGGAATCGCTCTGTAAACGTAGAAGTACCCTCCTCCCTCGATTATCTTCTTCTCTCTGATTACTATTCCAGCAAGCATTAACTTCTGGAGGGATCTGTAAACGGAATTTTCCGCCTTTTTCAGAACTTTACTTATCTCGTCGATCTTCATTTCTCCGGAGGAGAGCAAAAGGAAATACAGAGAAACGTCGCTCTGATTCAACCCGAAAAAGCATTCAAGGATGTTATCGCAATTCAGTCTCGATATAGCCTCCTTAATCGATTTCAAACCTCCTCCCCCCTGCAACTACGATAACTTTATCCGCAAACTTCTTAGCAACCTTTCCAGCCTTTACAACCTCTTCAAAGCTTGGAGGAGATAAATACTCTACTTTTTTATCCCACTCGGGTTTGGAAAGGTATTGATAGACGAGGACTTCATCGACTTTTCCAATTCTGCTCATGACCCTCTCCAGCGTTTCAGCGTCAAGGTAATTTTCTATCATCCTCGCCCAAATTCTTATCTTTTTTCCGCTCTTCCTGACGGCTTCAAGCGTCTTGAAGAAATTTTCGAGATACTTTTTCGTTCTTTCTTCGTTTAGTCCGATGAGAATCGAGAGTTTCTTTAAATCATCAAAATCCCCTTTTATCTCCAATACAACCATGTTTACGAAACTCAGAACTTCCTCTACGGCTTTAGGATTGAATCCGGATGTTTTTAAAGTGACCTTTACACCCTTTTCCGCGAGTTTTTCAACGAGATCTTTTAGGTCTCTGTGAATCGTTGGCTCGGCTCCACCGATGTAAACGGTTTCACAGCCGTCAAGTTCGCTAACGATTTCATCTACGTTCATGTCAGTTGATTTCATTTCTAAGTGAGTGCAGTATGGACAGCGAAGGTTGCAATAAGCAGCTTCAACCCTGCAATTTCCAACTTTAATTACCCTCATTTCCCACTTTTTCCAGCGCTTTCTCTATCTCTCTCCTAACTACGCTTTCCGGCATAGCACCAACGAAGCTGTTCACGATTTCCCCCTTGTAGAACATCAGCACTGTCGGTATGCTGAATATTCCGTACTGCATGGCTATCTCCGGATTTTCGTCGGTGTTTAGCTTAGCGAACTCAACGTCTTCGAACTCCTTTTCCAGCTTTTCAAGCACTGGAGCAAGCATGTGGCAGGGCATGCACCACTCAGCCCAGAAGTCAACAACAACGAGTTTGTCCTTGTTTATTTCATCGTAGAAGTTCTCCTTACTCAGCTCCTTCAAGCTATCACCCCCTTAACTTCTTCAACGAGTCTTTCCAACTCTTCAATTCTCGGAACACCCAAAAGCACGTATCTGTCGTTGATTATTATAGCCGGGACTCCGGATATGCCGTACTTCATAGCCTCTCTCAAACCCTCTTCCGTCGTTACGCTTAGCTCCACCACTATTACGTCTTCCCTTTCCTGAGCGAATTTCCTTAACACTTCTCTCGCTCTTGGGCAGTAGGGGCAAGTTGGGGATGTTAGGAGCTTTATCACGACCATCTTTCTCACCTCCATTTTTACTTTTGGGGGAGGAATATATAACATCTTATCGGTTTTGTCAAAGTCGATAAAAATCGATTTATTGTTCATTAAAAATTTCATCCCAGTAACTCTCTGGATTTGTTGAGGATTTAAGAACAGTAGGCGTTCTAAAAGCTTTCTCAGCATCGCTAAGCAGAGGAGTAGAGACCGAAAGATTAAAATTAAACCAGCTTGAACTTTCTTAAAAACTGAAAGGAGGGATTGAAAGAAGATGGCGATGGAAATCTGCAAGATATGTGGTTTGCCTAAGGATTTGTGCGTGTGCGAGGAGGTGGCTAAGGAGCAGCAGCAGATCGTAATAAAGGTCGTAAAGAGAAGGTACGGAAAGGAGGTTACAGTAATTGAAGGGATAGACGACTCGGAGATAAATTTAGAAGAGCTTGCGAAGTTTTTAAAGTCGAAGCTCGCTTGTGGAGGAACTGTTAAGAACGGAGTTATCGAATTGCAGGGGAATCATGTTCAGAAGGTTAAGGATTTGCTGATCAAAAAAGGATTTAATCCGGAAAGGATTAAAGCTTGAATCACCTCTTTTACGTTTACTCCATATTTTTCCCATATTATCCACAAACCTAAGAAAGTCCCTATCATGCTCCCCACGTTCGCCATTGCCGCAACGAAAATAACTCTGAAGGCTTTGTTTTTCATCAACTGTTTTAGACTTTCGGCTTTTGTCAGCTCGTATAGGTCGTCGGTCGTCGGTTTTCTTACGTAAGCTTCGACAAGTCCGGCGAACCATCCAGCAGCTATTAAAGGATTCAGAGACGTTAGCCAAGCAACCAAGAAAGCCACGAAAGCGGAAAAAACATGTCCGCCAGCTACAAGAGTGAAAAGAGCGGAAAGAACACCGTTTATCAAAAACCATATGAGAAAGATCTCTCTCGCCTCGCTTAAGCCGAGCGTTAAGGCTACCGTAACGAAGATCAGAAGAAATACGAAAGTTACTGCGAAACCAAAAACTTTTGCGAACGAGAATTTCTTTTTCTTAACTTTCAAAAGCTCTGGTATGCTTGGAATATCCTCTGGCTTGCTCAAATACCTCTCGATCCCTTTTTTGTGTCCCGCTCCAACTACTGCGACAATTTTTTCGTACCTTTCGGCAGCTCTTATTAAGTTGTAAGCCATAAATGCGTCTCTCTCGTCCACTAGAACTTTCGCAGCGTTTGGGGAAATTCTCCTAAACTCCTCCACAAGTATTTCCGTAAGATCTTTCTCTATGAGCTCATCAACGTCAACATCTTCGAACATTCCCTTTATGAAGTGAAAGAAGAGCTTGATTTTTTCAAAAAAGCTTAGAGAGTCTAAGAACCTTCTCATCGTGATTCCAAGGTCTCTATCTATTAAGAGAATATCAGCTCCGACGTTTTTTGCCTCCTCTATCGCAGCAAGCATCTCAGCCCCGGGGGTTAGCCCTTTCTCCTCACCGAGTTTTTTTTGGAGGAATGATAGAAAGACCGTCAAAAGGAAAGT
>WAQS01000005.1 GCA_015520115.1 Ferroglobus sp. | reverse complement strand
GAGGTAAGAATTTTGAGAAAGGATGGGGTGAGAAGCTTCGCTTTAGTTACCATGGCATCCATTCCCGAGCTTAGATGTGTCGTGGTGTCTTTACTCGATGTAACGAAGCTTAGAGAGATGGAGAGGAAACTGAAAGAGAGCGAGGAAATGTACAGAAGCATTTTCGAGTTCTCTCCTCTTGGGATAATCATTGTCGGAAGGGACATGAGAATTATTGACTGTAACGATGCAGCACTTAAAATGATAAAAAGGAGGAGAGAAGAGGTTGTCGGGAAAAAATGGGACGATTTAGGATTTCTTGATGAAGAAGAGCTTTACAAAGCTATGGAGGTATTTTACAGAGTTTTGAGAGGGGAAAGCGGAACTTACGAATTTAGAATAAAAGTGGACGGAGAAGAAAAGTGGGTGAATCTGTTTCCGGTTTTACTTAAAAAAGACAACAAGCCCTACGCTTTTTTGAACATAATTGAAGATGTGACGGAGAAAAAGAACTATGAGAAGGAGATTAAAGAGGCGCTTGAAAGACTTGAAATTCTCCGTTCTATCGATCATGCCATACTCTCCGGCAAACAGATGAGAGAGGCAATTCAAGAAGCTTTACAGCTTGCGAGGAGAAAACTTGGATTTGAACTTTTAGCTTGCTTAGTTTTAGGGGAGGAACCTTTTACCGTTCAAGATTCGGATGTAGAAGTGAATTTGAATGAGAAGCTTTTATCTAAGTTGGAGGATAGAGTTGTCGAGAACATTCTTCAGCTTGGAGAGATGACAGATCTTGAAATAGAACTTTTGAAAGCTGGGTTAAAAAGCTACGTCTTAATACCTCTCGTTTCGAGGGGAGAAACAATCGGCGCACTTGTAGCAGCTCGGAAGTCCTTCGACGAAAAAGATAGGGAAAAAATTGAGTTTTTGCGAACCCTCGCTGGGCAGTTTGGGATAGTCATTCAAGAAGCGAGGATGTTCGAGATGAGAATGAAATCTTTGAAACAGATCGAGGATAACATAGTAACCTTAGCTACTCTCGTTGACAAAATAAAGAATCCGCTTGCTGCAATAACGCTCCTCTTAGAGGATGTCGAGGGAGAAATTAAAGAAAGAATTGAGGAGCAGGTAGGGAAAATAGTTGAAATTGTACGAGAGGTTGAAAAAGGATGGGTAGAATCTGAAAACGTTAGGAAGTTCCTGAAGAGGAGCTGGGAAGACAAATGAGCGTTTTACCACAAAGTTCATAAAACTAACACTCCAATAATCCTTTGCTGCGGGGGTTGCCGAGTCAGGAAAAGGCGCCGGATTTAGGGTCCGGTCCCGTAGGGGTTCGTGGGTTCAAATCCCACCCCCCGCATGGCTCGTATCGTCCAATGAGAACAAAAGCAGGCTGGATTTGATGTTTTATCGATTTTAAGACGTTGTTAACGAATTTGGAGATGTTAGAAACGTTTTCTTTAAGCCAGTAGTATACTTCAGGTTCAAACCATACTGTCATGCGAATTTTTGAACGGTCTGGTTGAGCTTTTTTCGGCGATTCCGGCTTTTTCCTTTCTTTTTCATGTGGACGTCCACTGACGTTCATGGACGTTCACAATGTCTTGTTGGTCCTCCAAGGTATATAAAGGGGTAGTAACAAACAAGCCCGGTTTAAGATTTCAGAACTCTCCAAACTCTGACGACTTCGGCTCTTGCTGGTCTTCCCTCCACGAATATTTCAATAGCTCTATGCCTTCCACTCTGATGTATAAGCCTTGGTTTGCTTACTTTTCTTCCAACGCAGCGAATTTTCTCCCCTTCAATCCTCTGGCTCGACATAACCTTCACTCCACAGCTCCATTAAAATGTCGTTGACCAAGCTCAAATCAAGTCGTAAAGCTTCAGCGATTTCATCAGCCCAAACTCTATCCTTCCCCTTGATGTATTCGAGAATCTCTTTCTTAGCTTGCTCTTTTGGTATTTCCCTTAGCTCAACAACTTCGATTCCTTTCAGCTCCTCGGCAAAATGCCTTATCGCCTCTCTTATGGCTTCAGCCTTCGAAACCTTCAGCTTTTCAACAATTAGGTTGAGCTCCTTCTCAACCTCGGTAAGGTCAACAGGGTAAACGTATCGTTGCATGTATAAACTTGTATAAAGATGTATAAAAGTGTTTTGGAGATAGGTCATAGCCGTTCCACCTCTTCAAAAGTATGAAAGATCTTTAATTTGATCAATTCGAGAAACTGTTGTTTTCATGCGATTTTTTGCATTGGGATATTTGACAACGAGACTTTTCTGCCGAAGAAAGTAAAGATTAAGTAAATGTTATGAATAATTTAGGGATAACGTTTTGGTACTGATTTTCCAAACACTCCTTGTGAAGTTCGAGGAGTGGATTTCGGCAAAATCGACCGAAGAAGCTGAGGAGTACAGGAGAAGGTTTAAAATGGCTATATCGAATTCGATACGGAGGAAAATTCTCGCTTTGCTTGATGAAAGTGAAAAGAGCTTGGATGAATTGAAAAGGGAGCTGAAGATTGATGAAAAACTTCTTAGATTTCATCTCGACGTTCTCGAAAAAGCTTCGTGCATTTCGGTTGGAGATAAAATTAGTCTGACCGACGAGGGAAGAGTTTTGGCGGAAATAGTAAAAAAGAAGACAAAATTTTAGAGAGCAAACATTAATATACTTTGTCGCACATTATATTATGGTGGGCTAGGCCGGGGGGTTCGGCGTCCCCTGTAACCCGAAACCGTCGTCATGCGGGGGCCGAAGCCGAAGGAAGGCCCGGAAGGGCGGGGTGAAGAGCTCCTCGGGCTTGTAGAATCTCCGTCCCGAAGGGCCGGCGGTCACGGCTGGGCTTCCCGGAGGGGATGTCCGCCGTGTTTGCCGGGGGGACCGGCCCAGGCCCGGAAGGGAGCAGGCTAACCCCGGACGTTCGGCGCTTTCGGGGGTGCGGAGAGGAGAGTCCGAGGAGCGGATAGCTCCGCCCGGAAGGGTCGACCGGAGGCGCGCCCACCAAACATTTTAATATCTTCCCTCTTATAACGGTTCGTGAAAGGTGGCTTAGCAGTACTTATCTCGGCTGTTCTCATGGGAACGCTCCCGTATTTCGTGAAAAATATCGAATTGCAGCCTTTCTCCATAACTTTCCTCAGAGTTTTCTTTGGATTGATCTTCGTCTCTCTGTTCATGCTTGTTTTCAGAGAAAAACCGAAAATTTCGAAGAAGCTTTTTTTACTTGGAGCGGTTAACACTGGAGTTGTAGCTTTCTACATTTCCGCAATTTCTATGCTCTACGCAGCTTTCGCCGCTTTACTCCTTTACATGGCTCCAGTTTACATTTCCGCCTACAAACTTTTGAAAGGGGAGATCTCCGCAATTTCTCTTTCCGTTACTTTTTTGGGAGTATCCGGACTTTTTCTAATGCTATACCCTTTCGGAGAAGTTAATATCGGCGTAATTTTTGGATTTCTTTCTGGTTTGTTCTATGCATTTCTTTTTGCTTATCTCAGAAGACTTAGGAAAGATTACTCTTCTTTGCAAATAACGTTCTCAAACCTTCTTGTTGGAGCTGTTTTGCTTGCTCCTTTCTCTCTTAACGTTCGCAACTTTGAGCTGATTTACGTTTTTCTTGGGTTAATTCCTACTGCAATTCCCTTTGTTTTGCTGAGTTACGGAATGAGATTCGTTAAAGAAGAAAGAGGTGCTGTAATAGCTTTGATAGAGCCGGTTGTTGCGTCTTTCATAGGTTACTCGATTTTCGGGGAAGTTCTGAATTTGAGACAGTTAATTGGTGCAGCAACGATTCTCCTTGCATCTTTCGTCTCAACTTTAGATAAAGAGGGTGAAAAGGACGTAGCCGAAGGTTAGCATGACAACAGAATGCTTTACTCCCGAGGAGAAGCTTCCTTCTCCCATAACTCCGGCAACAAGTCCGGCGAAAAGTCCCTGGAAAACTGCTGCATGCATGAACACGTTTCTGTAAAACTCCTCGCTTATCGAAGCCAAGCCCATGAACCCGCCTTGGGGCATTTTAGCGGTGCTTTCAGCGAGAACCGAAAGGAACGTCGTGGAGATTATGTATACTATGCCTATGAACACGAAGAAAGATATGTAGATGATTATGACGTACATGAACATGTTTCCGAGTCTTTCCCTTCTCAACAGCTCGGCATTACTCGCATCTTTTGCTGAAATTCTCAAAACTTCCGTTACGTTTCCTGTAGATCTCAAAGCTTCTACAAGAAGGGTTATCGTCCTCGTCAATTCGAAAACTCTTATTCTGTTGGCGAACCTTATTAAAGCGTCCTCCAAGCTTATTTTCCAGTCGAGATCGAGTTTAATTTTCTCTATTTCTTTCTTCAAAGCGCTCGTCTCCGTCTTTGCGATCATAGCTATAGCCTTGTGAATTGGCATACCACTCTCGTTGGCTGATGCAAGCTTGTTCAAGAAAACCGGAGTGAGCTTTAAAGCTGTGTTCAATTGCCTCTTTTTAATCTCGTAAAATACGGCGTAGGGGGAGAGCATTATAATTAAGGCGATAAAGAGGTAGTCATCAAACTTGAAAAACCAGTCGATGCTCGGATAGAATGGATTGTTCAGGAATCCGAGAATTATGAAAATCATCCCAGCTGGAACGCTGAAAAGGAGTATCGCTTCTGGATACTTCTTAAGGAGCCTTATCGGATTTAGGTACTCTCTCCTGAACTTCCACGAGTTAACTTTCTTTTCCACCTCCGGCAGGATGTTTCGGTTCACTCTGTGCCTCTCTTTTATAAGCGGCGGAGCACCGCTCTCCATTGGGCTTATGAGCTTTATTACCATCGCGAACATAAACGAACCGATTGGAATTATTAGATAGATTATGCTGTAAAGCATTAATTCGTCTCCCTGTCCCATAACAGCCATGACCGTCTGAATTATAATTAAGAAGAGCGGTCCAGCTACGAATGCGGTTATGTAACTTTCTGCCATCAAGCTTAAGAAGTCAAGGAAGCTTTTCTGTTCCTGTCTTGCTCTCTCAAGATAGAACTCGGCTCTTTCCTCTAAATAACTCGTTATGTCTCCACCGCTGTCGATAACTGTTATGAGTCCGTGAAGCAGGTCTTTTAGATTTTCTGATGGAGTGTTCTCTATAGCTTCCGTTAGCGCCGTTCTGAGGTCTTTGGAAAGAATCTCTATATCTCTGACGATTTTCGCAAACTCCTTAGATACCTCGCTGTACACATCTTCGTAAGCAGCTATCGATTTGAATATATCAAGGATGCTCATTCCACCCCTTGAGAGGGAGTACATGAACATAACGGCGTGGGGCAAAAGACGGTTTATCTTGCTTTTTCTGTCGCTAATAATGAAGCTTGGGTAGATTTTGAAGAGGAACTTTCCAAGGAAATACATCGCAATTGTAATAAGAGCTGCAAGAACGCTCGCCCAGAAGAATTTTCTGTACTTCAGCCAGTAACTGAGAAATGGTTCTGGAAAGGAGATCTGGAATTTCGGAATCTCTACGAAGTTTATAACTATTATCGCCGCTATTATGCCGATTATTAGCCCGACAATGGCGAGGATAACTGAAAATAACATTTGAGTAGCTACGTAAACTTCCGGAGGGACGTTTATCATAGCTCTTTGAAGGTCTCTTCCAAGTTCGTAGTACTTTGTAAGATTTCTCTTTGCTCTTTCTCCGAAAATTCTGTAAGCAAGTCTCGTAAACTCGTTTTCGTTCTTTATCATGCTATCATCCTCAAAACGCTATCTTTATCGTTTTGGTATGCGTGTATTATTTTAGCTACTTCTTTGTAGTCTCTTATGTTGTTTTCGAGCATCCACTGGAGGACTTTTTTTCTATTTTCTAATTCGTTTTCGAGTTCTTTTCTACTCCAAGCTCTCATTTTTCTTATTTCCTCGAGGACTTTGGAGGAACCTATCATTATGTGTTCATCTTTTTCGCTGTCCCAGGAG
>WAQS01000004.1 GCA_015520115.1 Ferroglobus sp. | reverse complement strand
GCTCATGACTCTTGTTATCGAAACAACGGTGTCCTCCTTTAAATCTGGTTTAACAACCTGTAAAATATCTCTGCCAAGGGAAGTTGCTAAAACGAGCAGTAAAGAGTTTATCGTAGACATCGCAGCGGCAACAATGGCTGTTAATATTATCGCGTTGACAACTGGCGGGAAAAGATTTACAACAAGGAATGGTACTACCAAGTCCGGATCTTTTAGATAAGTCATCAGCTGATCTTTTGGAACGAGCTCCGGAATTATTAGCCAAGCAAACGGACCGATACTGAAAACAGTTAAGGCAAAAATACCGATGAGGACAGGTCCGAGTATCATTCCTCTGCTTATAACTCTCTCATCCTTTGCTGCGTAGAACCTTATTATTAGCTGCGGACTTGAAAGCTGAGCAATGCTTATCGCGAAAGTTAAGCTGAGAATGAACGGTACCATCATTCCAGCTTTGAGGATTGGAGGAGGTCCGAAACCTCCAAGAGTTGTGAGGGCTGTTCCGGGAACTTTTCCGAGGAGTTTCATTTCTTCAAGTCTTGCAATCCCTTCGCTCCATCCTCCAACGTAAGACATCACGAGGAGGAAGAGCAAAATTGCGCCAAAGAACATTATACAACCTTGAATGAGATCGGTTACAGCTACCGATCTAAATCCACCCATTGCCGTGTATATTATCACGGGGATTACTGTAATTAAAATGCCCGTCAAATACGAGACGCCAAGCATTTCCTGAAAGAGATTTCCAGCTCCTTTGTAAATCGAAATCATGTAGAACTCGAAGAAGATTATGATGATAACCGATGCAACCAATCTTGCAAGCTTGCTGTTGTACCTAAACTCGAAGAAATCCGGAATCGTTAGGGCTTTCAGTTTTTCAGAATATATCCTCATTCTTGGAGCGATCAGCCACCAAGCCAATATTGCGAATAGTATGTGGAAGAAAGCTAAGTAAGCAGACCACTGGAAACCGAACAGAAATCCAGCTCCACCCCCACCAAGGAAGGCAGCAGTGCTAAAGTATGTTCCAAAGAAGGAAAATGCTATAATCCACGGACCGAGTTGTCTTCCGGCTATGTAATAGTCTTCGAGAGTTTTTGTCTTTTTCCAGCTCCAGTAACCGATGTAAAGCATGGCTAAAATGTATACTACAAGGACTACCCAGGAGATTTCGTACGCCATTAAAGGTCACCTCTCCTCTTCGCATTTGCTACGGAATAGACGATCCACAAAACTATAAGCAATACGTTCACTATGTATATCCCTCCGATGGCTGGATCCAAACCCAGAATCTCCGCCATTTCGAGTCCCTCCGTTTTCAGCTCTACATTTGCTGAATTATTTAATTAACATGATTAATACCTACCAAATATTTAACGTTTTCGTCAATCAGTTAATGGTTAATTGATCCTACTTTCCAAGCCACATTTTTAAAATCTTGAAGTTTAAGAGATATTCAACGAAATAGGAATTTTACTGATCTAAATAGAGGATGAGATGATCATAAACCTCGTTCTGTGTTATTTTCAAGTCTTAGCTCTTCTGTTTTGTTTGAGGGATGTGTAAAGTTAGGTGTATAAGTGATCAATAACCGTTAAATTTATATCATTCAAGTCCCTTAGTTGAAACCATTTGGTGGTGTTATAAAATCGGAGGGTGGTGGAATGTCAAGCTCCTCTACTGAAAACTTCTTAGAGGGTGTGACTGTCTTAAGTGTTGAGCAGGCCGTTTCGTTACCTTACTGTACGTGGCGATTAGCTGCTGATGGAGCTGAGGTTATTAGAGTCGAACCTCCTTGGGGTGACCCCAATCGCTACGTTGGAGAAAGTGCGTTGGATGAAGAGGGAATGAGCGCGTATTTCTTGGGGATAAATTCCGGGAAAAAATCCATAACGCTAAATTTGAACTCCCCAAAGGGGAGGGAAATTCTTGGAGAACTGATTAAAGAGTTTGATGTTGACATCTTCGCGACGAATCAAGTGCCGAGCAACTACAAAAAGCTTGGAATAGATTACGAGAGGATAAAATCAATAAAAGAGGATATAATATGGGTTGGAATCTCAGGCTTCGGTCCGGAGAGACCAGAAGCTGCTTACGACCCGATGATACAGGCTTATTCTGGAATAATGGATACCAACGGAGATGAGGATAGCCCCCCTTTGAAATTTGGTATTTCCATAGCAGATTTAGAAGCGGCAAATCAAGCGTACTGCGAGATAATGAAAGCACTTTTAATAAGGGAAAAAACGGGAAAGGGTTGTAGAATTGACATTTCGATGCTCGACTGCTGCCTATCCCTACTTGCTCTGCACATTCCAATGGTCAGCTTGGGAATAGATGTTCCGAAGTCTGGAAACAAACATCCGATTTTTGCTCCAGTAGGTGTTTACAGAACAAAAGACGGATACGTCTCGATTGCTATAGGAAGCGAAGCTCAGTGGGAGCGGCTTTGCAAACTTCCTGGATTTGAAATCCTTAGAAAGGAGATTTACAGCACGAACAACCGAAGGAAGGCTAACGAAAAACAACTGGACAGAGATCTTGGGGAAATCCTCTCAAAAAGAAGCACTGAGGAGGTTATAGAGCTTTTTAAAAAAGCGAGAATACCAATTTCAAAAGTAACGACGCTTCCGCAAATATTTGAAGACCCTTACCTATCTTCAAAGCTTTGGAAAACAAAAGACGAAAAAACGGGGTTGGAGGTTTTGCTCGCTCCTCCTCCGGTGATAACGGAAACAAAAGAGTTAACTTTTGCTCCGAGACTTGGGGAGCACAACTACGAGATATACTCAAAACTTGGATACGACGTGGAGGAGCTCAAAAAAGAGGGAGTAATTTGAATACTATGAGCTTTCTTTAGGTCTTAGATCTATTATCCTCTTTGCTTTTATTCCTTCCCTCACAATAGTTCCGGGATCGAGGATCCTAACTCTCGGCTTGTATCCGGTTATGGACTTTATTTCGTTGGCGTAGTATTCAGCAAGCATCCTCTTTTCCTCATCTGGTAACGGGCGTAGAGTTTCCACTTCGACTGTCATGACGTCAAGATATCCATTCTTTTCGAGAATAATTCTGTACTCAACCCCTCCTTTCTGATGTTTCATGACAACTTCTTCGATTTGGCTCGGGAAAATGTTCGTCCCGCTGACTATTATCATGTCGTCGGTTCTGCCTATAATCGTAGAATGCTTCACGTGCGTTCTTCCGCAATCACACTCCTTGCAATCGTAGATGAAAGCGAGATCTCTCGTTCTATATCTGAGGAGTGGCATAGCCTCTTTCGTTAGCGTTGAAATAACGAGTTCCCCTTTTTCCTCAGCTTCAACCGGCTCCCCAGTTTTCGGATCTATGCATTCAACAAGGAAGTGATCTTCCCAGAGGTGTAGTCCGTCATGTTGGTCGCAGTCGGCAGAAACTCCTGGACCGCACATTTCGCTCAGCCCGTAAACGTTGTGGGCATCCATACCCCATAAATCGTTGAGCTTTTTCCTCAAGCTTTCCGTAAATATCTCAGCTCCAAACAATCCCGCTCGAACGTTCAAGTCTTTGCTCGGATCTATTCCCATATCCATCGCCACTTTTGCCAAATGAAGAGCGTAGGAAACAACCCCTGAAATGAAAGTTGTTCCGTAATCCTTCATTAGTGTTATCTGCCTCTTTGAGTCCCCGCCGCTACTCGGAACTATTAACGCACCAATTTTTAGCGCCCCGTAATGAAATCCGAAGGCTCCAGTGAAAAGACCGTAGGGTATCGGATTCTGGAAAATGTCCCTCTTTGTCAAACCTGACATAGCCAAACAGCGAGCCATTACCTCTCCCCAGACTTCGAGATCTTTTCGAGTGTAAACTACTGTCGTCGGCTTTCCGGTAGTTCCGGAAGAGGCGTGAAGTTCAACAACTTTTTCTAAAGGAACAGCTACGAGTCCGAAGGGATAATTTTTTCTCAAATCGTCTTTTTCTGTGAATGGCAACTTCCTGACATCTTCGAGAGTTTTTATATCTTCGGGTTTCACATTTGCTTCTTTCATCTTCCTTCTGTAATACGGAACATTCTCGTAAAGCCTTTTTACAGTTGCTTTCAGCCTTCTTAGCTGGAGATCCTTAATTTTTTCTCTTTTCATCGTCTCGATTTTTTTGTTGTACACGTGGTTTTTCATTACTTGCACCTCCACAGCAAGAAGCAAGCTGGCGTCACAATTAATCATGTGGGAAGACCGATATAAATTTAACGGTTATCGATATGGCGCTTGAAAGTTTTACAACATAGGAAATTCTGCTGTGTAGTAGAGTTTCATGAGGAATACGAGGGTAAGCGTTGAGGGAAAAGGAGATGTTTTTGAAAGATCATTAAAAAAGTCGACAAGAGCTACAGAAACCCTTAAGATTTGCGATAGAGGTTGCTGTATGCGAAGAATATGTGTGGCAGACATTTCTGTAACAGTTAAGGTCTTTCTACGCCTCTCCACGATTTCCAATCGGATTCTATACTTAAAGCTTAGAGACGCAATTCTTCAACAGCTCTGAATTCTAAACGTGTTCGCTCATTACTATCTACTTCACTTTGACATCTTGAAATTTTCAGAAACAGATATATACCACCTCCTTCTGAATCATCTCTTGAAATGGTACTTGAAGACGAATCGTCGAGGTTGGCTGAGGAGATCTGTAACGAGATTTTCGAGAAAATAGATAAGAAAAGATTGATGCAGCTTGTCAAGGAAAACAAGGAAGTTTACTTACTTCTTCATAAGGAAACGAGAGAGTTCTACAACGTTTACATAGGGGAAAATAACAAAGATTTTGGAGAATTTCTTGCAATTCCTGTTCCAAAACGATTTGTTTTGCTCGAACCGGACGAGGAATACTTCGAGGTTGCCCTCAAAGCCAACATCGCTATAGGTATAAAAGGTGAAAAAGACTTTCACAGCTAAGGATTCTCGTTTTTTTAGCTTGTTAATATAAGAGGACACTTTCTCAGTTCGACAAAAAGAAAAACCTTAAATACATACCCATTCTCGAATCTCTCAGTCTGACTGTTATTGGGGTGAATATCATGGACAAAACAGAAATCCTCAGGAAAATAAAGGAGGTTGAAGAGAAAATAGACGAGGAAATAAAGAAAACCAAGGAAGAGGCGAACAGGAGGATTTTTGCTGCTAAGGAAGAGGCAAGAAAAATTGTCGAGGATGCCGAGAAAGAGGCTCAGAAGATATACAACGAGATAGTCGAGAAGGGGAAAGCTGAGATCGAGAAGGAGAGAAGCGAGATTAAGGAGAAAAGACTTGCCGAAATCAGCGAACTTATTAGGGAGGCAGAGAAGAAAATTGACGAGGCTGTTGAGTTCGTTTATAACGAATTTGTAAGGGCGATCGAAAATGCTTGAGCCTGTAAGAATGGTTAAAGTTTCGGTAGTGGGACCGAAAGAGTACTTCAAGCGAACTTCGGAAATTCTTCACCGTCTTAATCTAATTCACGTTGAGGACTACGCTGAAGAGGACGAGTACTTTAAAGTTGGAGAGCCGTTTGAAGAAGCTTCGAAGTTTTCCAAGTTTCTGGTCACGGTCAGATCCGCTCTTTCTCTGATAAAAACCGACACGCACGTTCCTCAGAAAATTTTCAGCGTCAAGGAATTAAGTGAGGTGGTTGACAAAAAAGTTGAGGAAATAGAGAAAGTCATTGGAGAGAAGAACTCAAGAATAAGGCAGCTGGAAGACGAATTGAGGAGTTTGGATGATGAGGAAAGGGTTATTCACCCGCTTAAAACGCTTAAAGTCCCCCCAGATCTTTTGAAAGGTTTTAAGAACATAGCCGTTTTTGTAGGTTTGGTTAAGGATAATCCTTTTGAAAGGATAAGCGAAATAACGAAAGAATTTGAAATATTCGTCGAACCGTACGAGAACGAATACGTTGTAGCTGTTTACGTTAAGAAGGAAGATGCAAGCGAAGTTTTTAAAGTTCTTCAGGAGTTCGCTTTTAGGGAGCTTGCAGTTCCCGATGTAAAGGACTTCGACGAAAGGCTTAAAGAAATCGCTCGGAGGAGAGAAGAAATAAGGGCTGAAATTCAAAAGCTTCGAGCGGAGATAGAGGAATACGAAAGAGAGAATCTCGATTTGATGCTCGCATTGGAAGAGTACTTAAGTATAGAACTCGAAAAGTCCGAGCTTCCGCTGAAAGCAGCAACATCTAAATACGCTTTCATAATCGTCGGTTACGTGCCTAAAGAATCCTTCGAGCAATTTAAGAGAGAGATTGAAGATAAAACTGGAGGAAAAGTTGTTGTTTCCGAAATTAAGGACGAAAAGTGGAATCCACCAACAGCTTTGAAAAATCCGAAGTTTGCAAAGCCTTTCGAACTTCTTACGACTGCTTATGGTATTCCCAAGTACACAGAAGTTGATCCTACGACGATAATGGCTATCGTTTTTCCGATTTTCTTCGGTTTCATGCTCGGAGACATTGGTTATGGTTTAATTCTTCTCTTCCTTTCCCTATGGTTGTCTAAAAAGCTTTTAAGCGAAGGGTGGCAAGCTCTGCTTAAGGTACTTCTGTATTCTTCGATATCTACAATTATCTTCGGATTAATTTACGGAGAGTTTTTCGGTTTTGAGTTGTTTGGACACGAGTCGCTATTCCTGAAACTCCTTGGTGAAGAAAGTGAACTTGCAAAGACCTTTGCAGAAATGCATCCCATCGTTAATAGACTCTACGAAGCTCCGGCGTTACTCGTTCTTACCATAGGGATCGGAGTCTTGCACATGAGCCTTGGTTACATCTTCGGAATAAGGAACTACATAAAAGAGCATGGATTGAAACACGCGATCCTTGAAAAATTCAACTGGCTGCTTGCGTTGATAAGCATCGCATTTATAATAGCGGGATTCGTTGTAAACACGGTAAACAAGCTTCCGGCTTTCAATCTCAACGCTTTCTACATTGCTGCAATACCCCTCATAATCGTCTGGGCTGTGTTAACAATAATCGGCGAAGGCCCGATGTTCCTCATAGAATACTTGACTTTGCTCAGCAACACGATAAGCTACGCTCGATTGCTTGCTGTAGGTTTGGCAAGTGTAGGTTTCGCTATAGCCTTCAACTACATAGCCTTTGAACTGCTCTGGCCTTCCGGAATCGCTGGAATCATCGCCGCAGTAATCGTCTTTGCAATAGGACACTTCATAAATCTGCTTCTTGGAATTCTCGATCCAGGATTGCAGAGCTTACGATTGCACTATGTTGAGCATTTCGTCAAGTTCTTTGAAGGTGGTGGGTATTTGTACAACCCGTTTGGTAGAAAGAGGAGGTATACGAAAGAAGATTAGAGGAGGTGGTTTGGTATGCCGATAGAGGGTATGGTTGCTGTTGGCGCTGGTTTGGCTGTCGGTTTGGCTGGAATTGGTGCTGGTTTGGGTGAGCAGGGAATTGGAGCTGCTGCAGTAGGAGCGATGGCAGAGGACCCGACGTTCTTCGGTAGAGGTTTGCTGATGACTGTTATTCCGGAAACAATCGTCATCTTCGGGCTTGTCGTAGCGTTCCTGCTGATGTTCATGTAAAACAGCGACCTTCCAATTTTTTTGCAAGGGTGAAAGGGATGACACTTGAACCAGTAATCGAAGAAATAACGAGAAAAGGTCATCTGGAGATAGCGGAAATTAGAAGGGAAGCCGAAAAAAAGGCTGAAGAAATAATAGCTGAGGCTAAGGAAAAAGCTGAGGAAATAATCAAGAAAGCTAAGGCTGAAGCGGAAAAAGAAGTTGAAAGACTAAGGAAGCAGGAAATTTCAGGGATAAAGCTTGAAATGAAGAAAGAGGAATTAGCTAAGAAAAAAGATGTGGTTGAGAGGGTCAGAGAGAAGCTCATTGAGAAGATAAGAAATATGGGCGAGAATGAGAGGGAGGAGCTTTTGAAGAAGCTGATATCCAAGTACGATCAGGACGGTTTCAAGGTCTACTCCAGTAAAAAGGATGAGGAGATAGTTAAAAAGCTCGTAAAGAAGATGGAATATGCTGGAAACATCGAGTGTCTTGGTGGGATAATCTTGGAGAGTGCTGACGGGAGTTATAGGATAAATCTGACCTTCGATAACATAGTCGAAGAGGTTTTTGAGGATAAAATGAAAGACATTCACAAGATCCTGTTCGGTGAGTAACTATGCTGAGAAAGATCATAAGGAAGCCAAGAGCTGCGGAATGGGCGTACATCGTTGCCAGAGTAAGAGTGATGAAGAGAAAACTCATCCCGAAGGACGAGTACAACAAATTGCTTAACATGGATCTCAACGAAATAATAAGGTACTTAGAGGAAAGCGAGTACAAGAACGAAATAAATGAACTCGCGATAAGATACAGTGGCGTGGAACTTTTAGATTACGCTCTGTATCTAAACCTCACGAGAACTTACAGAAAGCTCGTGAGGATATCTAAGGGTTTGCCAAGAGAAATGATCGTGGATTACCTCAGAAAGTGGGACTTCTGGAACCTCAAAAACATAATAAGAGGTAAAATGTTTGGATTCCCGAAGGAAGAGATTGAAAAAACGCTTGTTCCAGCCGGAGAATTCGACGAGGAATTTTGGAAGATGCTACTCGCAAGGGAAAGCGTTGAGGACATAATAAAGGAGTTTGCGAAAAAACCGTACTATCCGATACTTGAAGAGTTGGCAAGGGCTTGTCCGATTTCCGAGTTTGAGGACAGACTCGATAAGTTCTACTACACCAGCCTTGCCTCGATCCACAGCGACAACATAGATATCATGTACTTTGTAGACTTCATCAGGATGGAAATAGACATAAAGAACGTCAAAACATTGCTCAGGCTCAAACTTGAGGGGGCATCTCCAGAAGAAATCGCAGCGAAAATAATTCCGAAAGGATACCAGCTGAGCGAAAGCGAATTGAGAAAGCTTGCGGCTATGGATTACGAGGACATGCTAAAGAATCTCGAAAACTACTGGTTCAGCGAAGCGGTAAAGCAAATTAAAGATCAACCCCTATCGAAGATAGAAGTCTTCTTCGACAAAGTGTGGGCGAAGAGAGTACTTTCAAGAGCTAACCACTTCCCGCTATCGATTCTGCCGGTTCTCGCTTTCATACTCATGAAGAAAATTGAAGTGGATAATTTGAGGATAATTGCAAGAGGAAAAGCCGAAGGAATGAGTGCAGAGGAGATTAAGGAGCAGCTGGTGGTAGTATGAAGAAGATAGCCGTGATCGGCGATCCTGACTTCAACGTCGGTTTCAGGCTTGTCGGAATTAGGGATGTTTACGATGTTCAGAGTGACGAGGAGGTAGTTAAAGCAGTTGAGGATGTTATGAAAAGAGAAGATGTCGGGATCGTGGTTATTAAAAATGAGTTTCTGGATAAAATTCCGATTTCTTTGAGGAGGGAAATGGACGAAAGTGTTGAGCCGACTTTTGTAATAGTTGGTGGGGAAGGTAGTGTAGAGGTTTTGAAGGAGAAAATTAGAAGGGCGATAGGTGTTGACCTATGGAAGTAGGTGAGGTTTATCGTGTATCCGGACCTTTGGTCGTTGCTGAAGGACTCAAAGCGAGAATGTACGATGTTTGTAGAGTAGGGGAAGAGAGATTAATGGGTGAAGTCGTTGGATTGGTGGGGGACAGAGTGCTCATACAGGTTTACGAGGACACCTCCGGAATTAAACCGGGGGATAGAGTAGAGAACACGGGAATGCCTTTGAGCGTTGAACTTGGGCCAGGATTGCTTAAGTCAATCTACGACGGAGTTCAGAGACCCCTTCCAGCTTTGAAGGAAGCGAGTGGAGACTTCATCGGAAGAGGAATTGACGCTCCAGCATTGGACAGGAAAAAGCAGTGGGAGTTCAAACCGGTGGTTAAGAAGGGAGACAAAGTAAGCGGAGGAGATATCATCGGAACAGTTCAGGAGACTGAGCTTATAGAACACAGAATTCTCGTTCCACCTAACGTTGAAGGGGTTGTAACCGAAATTTACGAAGGGAAATTCACGGTTGAGGAGACTGTGGCTGTTTTAGACAACGGAGTCGAACTTAAGCTTTACCACAAATGGCCGGTAAGGCAGCCGAGACCGTACAGAGAGAAGCTACCACCTCAGATTCCGCTAATAACAGGACAGAGAATTCTCGACACACTCTTCCCTGTTGCTAAGGGAGGAACTGCTGCAATTCCCGGGCCGTTCGGAAGCGGAAAGACTGTAACCCAGCACCAGCTTGCGAAGTGGAGCGATACGCACGTCGTCGTTTACATTGGATGTGGAGAGAGAGGCAACGAGATGACGGAAGTTCTTGAAGAATTCCCGGAGCTTGAAGACCCAAGAACTGGAAAACCACTCATGGAGAGAACCGTACTGATAGCTAACACTTCGAACATGCCGGTAGCTGCAAG
>WAQS01000003.1 GCA_015520115.1 Ferroglobus sp. | reverse complement strand
ATATACCTCAACGAGGTAAATTTTTTGAAAGTAAAGGTAAATGCGGACTTTAACGTTTACATCAAACCCCTCTTCAACGCAACTCCTGAAATTGCTTATGGGAAAGAGGCTGTGTTCAAGTACTATCCGAAGGAAAAAGAAAGGATAGCGTTCAAAATTTACTTCTACAACGGAAGAAACTATCACGAATACGTGAAGGAGTTTAGAGTTGAGTGGAAGGAGAGCAGAGGAGTTTACTTCGAAGTTAGAGCACCTGAAAAGGTTCTGATCTACGATGCTGTAAAAGTTGACATTTTCGTAACTAATTTGAAAAGGGAGGCGGTTTACAACATAAAGCTCAAAGCCCTTGACAAAGTTTTTAGCTATCCGGTACTCCTGCCAAGCCAAAGTAAAAACTTCTCGATGTTTGTAACTGCATTCAACCCCGGCACCTTTACTGTTAACGTAGAATTGAGCTACGAGAATGAGGGAATCACGAGGGAAGTTAAGAGTGTTGCAGTAAAAGTTCTGAACGAAAGTGCGGTGGACGTTTGCAGCTATGAGTTTTCTGAGGATGTGTTAAGAGGAGAAATTTGCAATAGGGGCACAAGCGAAATTTCGAGCGTTGTTGTATTTTTCGAGAGAGAGAAAGCTTTCGTCGGCAGTGTAGCTCCGGGAGATTTCGAAATCTTTGAAATCAAGGCAAAAAACACCACTGGCATTTTAAAGCTTCAATGGAGAAACGCTGCTGGAGACTTGCTTGAGATAGAAAAGGAGGTTAAGTTCGAGAACGTTAAGGTTGAAGAAAGGAAAGCATCTCCGATGCTGATAGTAATATCAATTGCTGCTGCTCTCGTGATAATCGCTCTGGCTGTAATGGCTTTGAGGAGAAGATGAAAGCGGTAGAACTGAGAAACGTTACTAAGGTTTACAAAACGAAGTATTATGAGGTTGTGGCTTTGAGAAACGTGAATCTTGAAGTTGAGCTTGGAGAGTTCATTGCTGTAATGGGTCCGAGCGGTAGCGGTAAGAGCACTTTGCTAAACCTCGTAGGATGTTTGGATAAACCTACAAAGGGAGAGGTAATCATTAAAGGAAAGAGAACGATAGACCTTTCTGATAGGGAACTGACGAAGCTGAGAAGAGATGAGATAGGATTTATTTTTCAGCAGTATAACTTAGTTCCGACACTCACAGTTGAGGAGAACATTGAGCTGCCGATGGTCTTCAAGGGTGTTTCGAAAGAAATGAGGGAGAGGAGAGTTAAGGAACTTGCCGAAAAACTTGGAATTTACGACCTCCTTGAAAGAAAACCTGCCGAACTCAGCGGAGGACAACAGCAGCGCGTTGCGATAGCGAGAGCTTTGGCGAATAAACCTTCTATACTTCTATGCGACGAGCCGACGGGCAATTTAGACAGTAAGAGCGGAGAGATGGTTATGGAGGCAATAAGGGAAATGAACGAGGAAGGCGTGACGGTTATATTGGTTACCCACGACGAAACTTTGAAGAGATACGCTGAGAGGATCGTGAAGCTTAGAGACGGGATGATCGTGGATGTATCTCCAGATGGCTCTTAGAAACCTTGGAAGAGCTAAAGTTAGAAGTATTTTAGCGGCTATTGGAGTAATCATTGGAGTTACGGCTATAGCTTCAATAGGAATCTTCGGGGAGAGTTTGAAAAATGCGGTTCTTGAGAATTTTAAAGATCTCGCAAACGAAGTTATAATTTCCCCCTCAAGGACTCACGGCTACACTGTTATAGATGAGAGGACTTTGATGAAAATTGAGAAGGCACCTTACATAGCTGAAATAATTCCAGTTAAATCGGCAGCAGCGGAGATAACTTCGAAAAAGAGAACGATATCCACTGTTTACGGATTGGATGAGGACGATGCGAGAGAGATGTTCAAAGCAGAGTCCGGAAGAATCTCCTTCAACGGAAGGTGCGTTGTTGGAAAAATGCTTGCGGAAGCTCTCGAACTTAGAGTCGGCAGTAAAATCTACGTAAACGGAAAACTTTTCAAAGTTTCGGCAATTCTTGAAGCTGAGGGTGCGAGATTCGATATAAATCCGAATTATGCGGTTATAATTTCTCAGGAGGATTTTGATAAGATCTTTGGAGACGGGTACGACATGATCATTGTAAAAGTAAAGAGCATAGAGGACGTTTCGAAGTTTAAAGAATACGTGGAAAGCAGTGTGAACTACAAAGAAAAGGTTGTTGACGTTTTTGAAATGAAGTCAATTCTCGAAAGAATAGAGAAGGCTTTTGCTCAGATCAACCTGTTTCTCATGGCTATAGCTGGAGTCTCTCTTCTCGTTGCTGGAGTTAGCATTCTCAACGTTATGCTAATGTCGACGATAGAAAGAACCAAGGAAATAGGTATTCTTAGGGCAATTGGTGCTCAGAGGAGTGATGTTTTGAAAATATTCCTTTACGAAGCTTTAATTCTTGGGGTTTTTGGAAGTGTGATAGGTGCTTGTTTGAGCTTTGTTGCCGGTTACGGAATAACGAGCTTGATTGTCGGAAAAACCGAGTACGTGTTTTCTCTCTCTTCAGCGTTGTACGCATTTTTCGGTCTCTTTTTCGGAATATTCACGGCTTTGATAAGCGGTCTGTATCCGGCTTATAGGGCAAGCAAGCTCGATCCTATCGTGGCTCTTAGGTTTGAATGAAGAGGGAGTTTTCTATTTTGACTTTTTCCGCTGGAACACTCACGATGTCGACTAAGATAACTTTCCCAAAGCTTTCCCAGAGGGGTTTAACGTCTTTAACGTTTTCACCGAAAGCCACGTAGCTCGGCCCGTTTCCAGACAAGCCGGCATTAAGTCCGAGATTGTAAGCTATTGAGACAGGTTCAAAAGGTAAATTCAGAGCTTGGCAATATTCGTAGGAGTTTACGTACATAGCTTCCCTAATTTTACCCTCCATCGCTAATTTAAAGGCTCTCTCAACTTCCTCTCTCCTTTCCCTTATTTTCCTCAAATCAACATTTCCTCTCTCCCAATCTGGAATGAGTACTGCCGCCTTCCCTTCCAGCGTCTCTCTCTTAAAAAGTTTCATCTTTGCATTATCGCTGAAAACAACTCCTCCAAGGAGAGAGGCAGAGGCATCATCGAAAGCTCCGGTGTAGCTCATGCCGCACTCCAGGCTAATTCTTGCGTTAGCTCTCAAAATGCTGTGAGCTTCAAGCTCTTTATTCAAGTATTTATAGGCTGCGCATATCAAAGCGTTCACTACTGCGCTGCTGCTCCCCAATCCGCTCCTCCTTGGAATTTCACTTTCTACTTTAACCTTCCCGTCAATCTTCAAGCTTCTGAAAACTTTTTTTGCCACGCATCCAAGAGCTTTGCTTTCAAAATCGCTCTCTTTCCCCGGAATGAATCTAACCGTTGTTTTCAAGTTTAAGGCAAAAGCGACGCCTTTTAAAGCTGCAAGAGCATTCACGATTGTCCCAGCAGCGAACGCTTTAGCTTTAACCATCTACTACAGCTTTAACGACGTTTGACTTAAATTTCTTTCCAGCATACTCGACCCAATCCTTTTCCCAGAAGAAGACGTCGGGAGCTATGAATTTCTTTATCTTAGGGACGTATATGGGTCTGAGGTACGTTTTTAGCGCCACGAGGTAAGTTCCGGAGTATATGTTGTGCTCGTATCCGGCAAACCTTTTCAGCTCTTCTTTCGCGTACTCTCTATACTTTTTCTCTCCCGTGAAATAGTGG
>WAQS01000002.1 GCA_015520115.1 Ferroglobus sp. | reverse complement strand
TATTACAAAGTCGGCTGCAGACACTTCGTAATGAACTTCCAAGTCTCGCCGAAGTATCTGAAGGACTGCCTCGATTTGTACAAGCAAGTGGCTGAATACTTTAGAGAAACTTACTCTTAAAATTTTTTAAATTCAGATTTTATCCACACCAGACTTTTTATCTTCTTCACCTCGTTAACGTACATGCTATAACCTTTTTCAGTTATTTTAACGACGGTTCTCACCCTCCCCTTTACTATGGCTTTCTTCCTTTCAATGTATCCGGCATTTTCGAGCCTTGAGAGATGCGTGCTCAAACTCCCCCAGTCTATCCCAGTTACCCTTTACCAGATCCCCTTTGGTCATCGATCTGAAGATGAACAGGAACGCTCCGAGATATATCAAGAGCATGATTGAAGAAGCGAACAGCTGCAAAGCCATCACCCCGTAGTAGTCTGTGACAAGATTTGCAAGTGGAATGAAAGCTAAGGAGCTCAGGATCATCGAAATTCCGGCATAAGTCGACGTATTCGTTACGAGCCATTCATCTTTAGATTCGAAGAACAAACCAAAAAGCAGCAATCCAACGCCTAAAGAAATGCACTTACAAGCAAATAATACAGAGACCCTTGATGCTCCGTAAACGTCAGAAGCTTCGGGATTACAGAATACGTTACCATAAACGGCAGAAATAAAAATATGAGACCAGTTTTCCAGTCTTTACGTCCAGATTTCGGCATGAACTTTTTGAAGAAGCGGTAAGTTAAGCCACCCAAAACTCCTGCGAAAGCGAAAAGCCTTCAGAAGATCACCCAGCAAAGAAGCTATTAGATCGCACCCGTTCTTTCGAGTTTCAAAGCCAAGTCTCCCAGCTTGGCACTCTCTTCCATGATTTTAACTAAATCAACGTCAAAAATAACTCAACGGAGCTCTTGATTCAAGAGTTTCGTAAAGTACCATTCGAAACAATAAGCTTTTTAATGCCTAACTTTTTCACTTTCTCCGATGCCGAAGATAGCGAATAGGATAGCAGAAATAGACACGAGCGGAATTAGGAGAATGTTTGAAATCGTAAACGAGGCGAAAAAGAAGGGTTTAGACGTGATAAACCTCTCTATAGGAGAGCCAGACTTCGACACTCACGAGGAGATAATAAAGCGTGCCTGCGAAGCCATGAAGAACGGTTTTACCCATTACACCTCCAACTTCGGTATAGATGAGCTGAGGGAAGCTATAGCGGAGAGGTACAAAGAAAGAGGAGCCGATATTTCTGCCGAGAATGTGATGGTTACCGTTGGAGCCTGCGAGGCTTTGATAAATACAAGCTTCGCTTTTATAGAGAGAGGTAGCAAAGTCGTCGTTCCATCTCCATCGTTTTTGGCGTATTTCTCCTACGTGAAGATGTGTGAAGCTAAGCTTGTAACGATAAAAACCCACGAGGACGGGTTCATTCTTGATGCCGACAAGCTGAACGAAGTGATGGACAAAGATGTGAGCGCGGTCTTCCTGAATTATCCTAACAATCCCACAGGAGCTGTAATGGATCAGAAAGAGTTAAAAGCCGTTTACGAAGTTGCCTCAGATTACGGAGCTGTGGTTATAAGCGACGAGGTTTACGATTCGATTTACTACGACAAGAAGCCGGGAACTCTGGCTGGAGAGGAGAACGCTATAGTTGTAAACGGCTTCTCTAAGAGTTTGGCTATGACTGGATGGAGATTAGGATACGTTATTGCAAGCGAAGACCTTCTCGAAAAGATCCTGAGACTTCACCAGATTAACGGAGTTTGCGCTCCGGCTTTTGCTCAGAAGGCTGTTGCTGAAGTCATAAAGGAAGGGATCGATAAGAAAATCACTGGAGAGATGGTCGCTGAATTCAGAAAGAGAAGAGACTTCGTTTATTCTCGCCTGAAAGAACTCGGATTCGAGGTTGTTAAGCCGGAAGGAGCCTTTTACTTCTTCCCGAGATACGAGAATGCCATCGACTTCGTTCAGAAGCTCGTAAGCGAGAAAGGGGTTGCATTAACTCCCGGCACGCCTTTTGGAGATGGAAACGAGAACTACTTCAGAATAAGTTACGCAACGTCAACGGAGAACTTGAAGAAAGCCTTCGAGAAGATCGAAGAGTTTTTATCTGAGTAGTGAGCACACATCAGCCTCCTTCTTTTTTCACGACGGGTTGTAGTAAGCTGCTGTTATTATTTAAGTTTAGCTTTTTAGCAAAAATAATTGGGTTCTACATTAAGGAGTCTAATTGCAAAATGATGGTCGTTCGAAGATACAAATTTGGTGGAGTTGTGTAATGGTTTGCAAAGCCATACAAACTTTTAAAGGATAAAGAAGCTACCAGCTATCGACTTCGAGTCCTTTAACTCGGGAGTAGTGTTTAACGCTTCTCGTCACGATTCTCTCGTTGTGAGCTAAGGCTATGCTGGCTATTAGAGTGTCCATTTCACCTATTGGCTCCCCTTTCCTTTCAAGTTCACTTGATATTTTTCCGTAGATGTCGGAAGCTGCTAAATTGAAATCGAGTATATCCAGTCTGCTGAGAACACCTCTAACCTTCTTCAGGTTTTCCTTCACGTTTTTCGACATGTAAGCTCCCTTAAATAGTTCAGATGCGTTTATTGGTGTCGTTGTTAGTCTTTCTCCACTTTCAACAAGTTTTTTAGCTTTTCTATTGCTCTTTCAGACCCGCAAACTTTACCATCCGAGAATACTATTCAACCAATTTTGATGAAGCTGAAAGAATTGATAGAGGAACTTAATCTCTTTGAGAGGGAGAGGGTTCCGAATGACATTAGGATTCTTGGCATAGCAACATACATCCAAACTTCATCAACGAGGAGGACAGCAAAAATCATTTCTGAATTTCATCCAGTCTCTCACACAGCTGTCTGGAGGTGGACAAAAAAGCTTGAAAAAAGCTACCAGGGCTGAGAAAAGT
>WAQS01000001.1 GCA_015520115.1 Ferroglobus sp. | reverse complement strand
TGCTGCATGGTGAGCATTAAGAATGCGTACATAATAAAGGAGAGGTATCCAGATGCGGAAGTCTCAATTTTCTTTATAGATATAAGAGCCTTCGGGAGAATGTACGAGGAATTTTTTGCACGCGCTCAGGAAAAGGGAATAAGGTTCATAAGAGGTAGAGTTGCCGAAATTTACGAGCTTGAAAACGGAAATCTCGTTTTAACCTACGAGAACACCCTTACTGGGGAAATAAGAGAAGAGGAGTTCGAACTTGTCGTTCTTTCCATTGGAATAGAAGGAAATACAGACTTAGCAAGCAAGCTTGGGATAAGCGTAGGAGAGGACGGATTTTACGATGTTGCTCATCCAAAGCTCAGACCGGCTGAAACTGATGTAAAGGGAATCTTTCTTGCTGGAACTGCAAGCGGACCTAAAGACATTCAAGACTCCGTAGCTTCTGCTGGTTTAGCGGCTTCAAAAGCTATGGAACTCATATTTGGAGGAGAAGCTGAATTCGACCCTTACAACGCCTACGTAAATGAGGAGAAGTGTATAGGATGCAGAATATGCGAGGAAGTTTGCAACTTCAATGCAGTAACCTTTGAAAACAAGAAGGCGAAAATCGATCCCAACGCTTGCGTCATGTGCGGAGTTTGTGCAGCCTCTTGTCCGGCGGATGCGATAGACTTGGGATTCTTTAAGGAAGATGCGATAGTTGCGATGATCGATGCCCTTGCTGAAGAGAAGAAGGTCGAACCGCTAATACTGATTTTCGCCTGCCACTTTTGCAGTTACGGAGCGTTAGATTTGGCCGGAACGACAAAAACTCAGTATTCTCCCAACGTGAGAGTTATAAGGACGCTTTGCTCCGGCAGAGTCGATCCCGAGTGGATTTTGAGGGCGTTGAAGAAGGGAATAGACGGCGTCATGGTAACCGGATGCAGGCTTGGGGAGTGCCACTTTAGAGTGGGAAATTATCATGCTGTCGATAGAATTAAAGCTCTGAAGAAGCTGCTTGAAGAGATCGGGATAAACCCCGAGAGGGTTGAAGCTTCTTGGCATTCTGCTGGTGAGGGTGCTGAAATAGCCAAGGATGTTGACGAGTTTGTTGAGAAAATTGCGAAGCTCGGATCGATTTACGAAGAGGTGGCAAGATGATAGAGAGAGATGTTGAGATGGAGGAGAACCGCTTCATATTTATTCAAAGAACCGAGGATGAGGAAAGAAAGCTGATTTACGATTACAAAAAGTGCAACGGTTGTGGAATTTGCGTTTACGCCTGTCCGATAAATGCGATAGAACTCGGACCGATACACGACATAGCGTTGGGTTTGGAGATGCCACCTATAACGCTTGATCATATAAAATGCTCTTACTGTGGAATTTGCTACGCTTTTTGTCCCTTTAACGCCTTCGACTTTTACATTAACGAAAAGAGAGTAGAAAAGCACGAATTACCTCTTACTTTGTCTGGAGAAACGAGGATCGATAGGGAGAAGTGCGTGAACTGTACTTTATGCTACAAAGTCTGTCCGACAAATGCGATAAGCCTCGATTTCAAAATAAAAAGAGAGGATATTCCGCAGAGGAACGAAGGTGTTGAAGGAAGGGTGGAAATAGACAGGGAAAAATGTAATTTGTGCGGGATTTGCGCAGAATTCTGCGAAGTTTTTCAGATGGTTGAGAAAGAACCCCATCCAGAAGACATCATGCCCTACGAAGATATCCTCATCGACGAGACGAAGTGCGACTACTGCAAGCTTTGCGAGAGAGTTTGCCCGGAGGAGGCGATAAAAGTCGAGGGGAAACTAATAGAGGCTGACGTCTCAGATTACGCTTTCGTTGACGTTAACAATGAGGAGTGCTCAAGATGTTCTTACTGCGAAGAAGTTTGCCCCTACGATGCAATAACAGTTTCGAAGCCAATTTACGGGGAGCTGTACTTGTACGAGCCGAGGATGTACAGATGCGATCCGGTTGGATGCGGAGCCTGTATAAAAGTTTGCAAGCACAACAGAGTTTGGTACGTTTCGAAGGATAAGGGAAGAGTTCACTACAACGAGAGATTTTGCAATTACTGCGGAGCTTGCGAGAACTCGTGTCCTTACGATTTAATAGCCGTTAGGAGGGATGCGGTCTTTACTATAGAGAACATAAAGAACGAACCTTGGAGAGAGTCCTGGGAGGAGGCTGTTTACAGGATAACGAGAAAAGCGAGAGCTGAAGAGCCTAAAGTTAGGTTTGCAAAAGTCTCTCAGGAATTTGAAGTTAAAGAGGAAGAGTTTAAGGTCTTTAAGCCGACTGAAGACGTATTAAAGAAACTCGAAGAGAAGATCTTACTGGCTGAAAAAATTTTAAAAAGAGCGTCGGTCAGAAAAGCGATTGAGGAAGAGAGGTTCGAAGACTTTGCAAAGCTGGTGAAGAAATATGCATCTCGAGAGCTTGAGGGGAAGAAAAAACAAGAAGCTTGAAGGCAAAAAGATCGTTCTTGGAGTTACTGGGAGTATTGCAGCTGTAGAGTCCGTGAAGCTTGCGAGGGAACTCGTTAGGAGAGGGGCTGATGTCGTGGCTGTTATGAGCGAAGCGGCTAAAAAGATAATCCACCCCTACGCCCTTGAATTCGCCACAGACAATCCGGTTATAGACGAAATTACTGGGAAAATTGAGCATGTAGAACTTTTCGAAAAAGATGGTAAAGCTGATCTGTTCTTAATCGCTCCAGCTACAGCCAACACTATTGCTAAGATCGCAAACGGCATAGATGATACTCCCGTCACAACGATGGCTACAGTGGCTCTCGGAAGCGGAAAGAAGATAATCGTAGCCCCAGCGATGCACGAAAGCATGATAAAGAACAGAGCTGTTGCGGAAGCGATGGAAAAGCTGAAGAGTTTTGGAGTGGAAATCGTCGAGCCTAAATTCGAAGAGGGGAAAGCGAAGTTTCCCGAGATAGAGAAGATATGTCTCCACGTGGAAAGGGCTCTGTACAAAAAGGACTTCAAAGGATACAAAGTTCTCGTAACTTCCGGACCAACTTACGAGTTCCTCGATCCGATTAGGTTTATAAGTAACAGAAGCAGCGGAAAATTTGGCTACGAGATTGCTCTTGAGTTCTGGCGGAGGGGTGCTGAGATAGTTTACGTTTCCTCGAAAGATGTCCCTTTCAGCTTACCTAATTTCAAGCACGTAAAAGTTGTTTCGGTTAAAGATATGCTGGAAGCCTGTTTAGCTAACAAAGATTGCGACATTTTCGTTTCCGCTGCTGCTGCAGCGGATTTCACGATTGAAATGCAGGGGAGTAAAATTAAAACAACCGAAGAGCTAAATCTAATTTTAAAAGCTGCACCAAAAGTTTTGAAGGAAGTCAGAAAAGTTTCGGACTGCAAGATAATAGGGTTTAAAGCGGAGACCGGAGTAAGTGACGAGGAACTTGAGAGAATCGCTTTAAGCAAAATGGAGGAAGACAGAATAGATATGATCGTCGCTAACGACGTGCTTGAAAAAGGAATGGGCACGGAAGATACGAGGGTTTTCGTTGCTACTGAAAAGAGAAAGCTCTGGCTCGAAGGGTTAAAAATGCATGTTGCTGAGAAAATAGTCGATACCTTCGCCGAAGACTGTCTATGATTTTCGCTCCGTCGAGCATAACCGCATTTTTTTCTCCGAAAATTCACTCTGATCCAAAAAAATCTGGATCTATTGGAGTTGGAATAGCTTTAAATGAGGGAGTCGTAGCAAAGAAATCGGAAGAGGAAGGAGTTTATTTTAACGGAAGTAGGATTAGATTTCCCACTGTTGAGTATGTATTGAGAAAACTCGGGTTGAAAGGAGTAGATCTCGAAACAAAACTTCCGTTGTCTTGTGGCTTAGGTTTAAGCGGAGCTTCGGCTTTAGCCACCGCTTTTCTCTCAAGCAACTCCGACTATCTTTTCCTCTGCGACCTTGCTCATGAAGCTGAAGTAATCAATAAAACCGGACTTGGTGATGTTGTCACCCAAACTCACGGCGGGGTTGTTGCGAGGATCTCCGAAGGAGCGCCCTCTCTTGCTAAAGTTAAGAAGTTCTTCTTCAACGCAACTATTGACGTCATCGTTTTGGGGAAAATAGACACAGCTGAATTTCTCTCCAGTTACAACTTAAAGGAAATATCGAGGATAGGGAAGGGATGTCTTAAAGAATTCTTGAAGAAACCGAGCCTTGAAAACTTGTTCGATCTTTCTAAGAGGTTTGCTATCGAAACCGGACTGGGGGAAGAAGTTAAGGACGTAATAGAGGCGGTTGAAGCAAATGGTGGAAGAGCTTCGATGGCTATGCTCGGAAAAACTGTTTTTGCGGTAAATGGGAGGGAGGCTTTCAGGGAGTTTGGCGGTTTTACTTTTTCAGCAAGAATCAGAAACTGCGGAGTGGACGCTAATTTTTAATAAGTTCAAGTACAAATATTTACAAGAGGTGGGGTGAATGTTGCACGTTTTCGACTTAGATGAAAAGGACAAAATGATACTGGAGCTTTTAGAAAAAAACCCGGAAATGACTCAGAATGACATAGCGAGAGTTGTAGGATTGTCCCAGCCGTCTGTTGGGGCGAGAATAAAGAGGTTGAAGGAGCTTGGATTGATAAGCCACGTTTACGGATTGAATTTAAAGAACTCTGGACTTTACGTGGTTAAAGTTGACATAAAGTGTAGAAATCCAAGGAAAATAGTGGAAAGGTTTAAAAGATGCCCACACTTTCTGAACTCGTTCATAGTGGCAGGAAACAAGAATCTAACCCTCCTTTTCATCGGAGAAGATCTATCAACTGTTGAGGCGATAATCGACAGACACCTGAGACCCAACAGCGATGTGGTCGATCTGGATGTCGGGATAGTGATAAAGGCTGAGAGAGACATGGTAATGCCAATAAAAATCCTCGTTGAAAAAACTGGCAGTCCGTGCGGAAGCAATTGCGAGGAGTGCGAGTACTACATCTCAGAGCTCTGCAACGGCTGTCCAGCTACAGCGCATTACAGAGGAAAGCTCTGGAAATGATAAGGGTAGTGCTTGTTGAATCTTCCCTCGAACTAATTCCGGAGAGCATCCAAAATCATCCGGCTGTGATCTCAGACTCAAGGAGGAGAAAAAAGAAGCCGAAGGATATGATCTTAGACGACTCAAAGCATCATGCGGCGATGAAAAATCTGCCTAAGAAGGAGAAAAGAGGTCGCCCGGACATAGTTCACAGCTGTCTTCTTTCTTTAGTTGATTCCGCTGTAGAAGACCTCGAAATATACGTTCATACGATAAACAACGAAATAATCTGGGTGAACAGAGAAACGAGGATTCCGAGGAACTACAACAGGTTCATAGGACTTTTCGAGCAGCTGTACAAGGAAAAAAGAATCGAGGCGAATGGTAAAGTGTTGTTGGAAGTAATTGACGGTAGCCTCGACGATGTTCTGGAGGGAGAAGTTATCGTGATGAGAGAAGGGGAAAGCTTGGACAATTTTAAAAGGGCATTAGATTCGGAAAAGATTACCGTTTGTATAGGCGCGTACCCCCATGGGGACTTTGAGGAAGAAACCTACGAGATTTTCGAAAAGGCTAATGCGAAGTTTGCAGGGTTTGGGGAAGCTCCGAGGACGAGTCTCTACGTGGTGAATAGAGTTCTTGCTCTTTACGAGATCTCGAAGGGGCTAATCGATTTCTGCTGAGAAGTTTCGGACGGCAAGAATTTATATACTATTTTACACGATTTAATATTATGATATACAAACTCATTAAAAGCTCAGACGGATCTCGCAGAGAGGTTGACGGGATAATGTACACGACGAAAATCGAAACTGAGATGATGCACGTTATCATGGCTGAGCTTGAGCCGGGAGCGGAGACGGACGAGTACGTTCACGAAGGAGAGGAGTTTAGGATAGTTCTTGAAGGAGAAATTGAATGCGAAGTTGAAGGGAGAATTTTCAAGCTTAAAGAAGGAGATGCAATTTGGCACCTTTCCGATAAGAAGCACAGAATGAGAAATGTAGGAGGGAAGAAGGCGAGGTATTTGACCGTAAGGGCTTTCGCTAAGGTTAAATAGCAGTAACAAAGAGACGGCTGCGAATGAAGAAAATAATCTACTGCGACACTTGCAAGGAAGAGACTGAGCACGTTCTCATCCGAGAAGATAGGAATCTGTACCAGTGCGAAGTTTGTAATAGCGTTGTTGAGTACATTCCCGAGAAGGAAATAGAGATTAAGGCGATAATAAGCAAAGGAGGAGAGTCGGAGGTAGGTAAGCTAAAAGCTAAAGAGGGAGAACTTCTTGAGAAGGGAGAGGAAGTCGTGATAGAAGTTGAGAACGGTTTTAGGGTGGGTGAGATTACCTCCCTTGAACTTGAAAATGGGAAGAGAAGCGAGGTGGCGAGAGCTGAAAAGGTCAAGACAATCTGGCTTAGGGATGTTGGGGAGGTTTTCGTAAAGTTTTCGTTGCATAAAGGACCGGTGACGACTCCATACATAATAAACTCTCCCGGAGAGACGGAATTCATGGTTGGGGAAGTCCTCAACATCGAAAAGGGAAGATACAAGATAACGAGGATGAAACTTCTTGATGGAAGGTTGCTGAAAAAACCCGGGCAGAGAGCTAAGGCTAAGGAGATAAAGAGGATATATGCCATATACCTCAGATAAACCCCTAAGGCTCAGAGATTTCATTAGAGTTGGAAACCTTTACTTCTCCGTCGTCGGGTATAGAAATGCGGAGAGCGTGAAAGCTCTTTTGAGGTACGCTCCAGACGAAAACGGAGATAGGGAAAAGGACGGAGTGAAGTACAAAAAATTGAGCTATGAAGAAGCGATAAATGTGGGGAAGAGGTGGTTCAGCGAAAGCGAAGGGATCTTCAGGGTTCCGAGGGAGGAGATAGACGAAGTTTTCAAGCCGGAAGAAAAGCTGGGGGAGGTTATGGACAGCGAGGTAAAAAAAGTTGTCGAATTCTTCGAGGGAATTCCAAGAGAAGAGATGGGAGTCACCGGAAGCAGACTTATAGGATTGAAAAAGGAAGGGGAAAGCGATGTAGATTTTGTCGTCTATGGAAAGTACTGGTTTATTGCGAGAGAAAAAATAAGGAAGGGTATTGAATCGGGAAAGCTTGATGAACCTGATGAGGAGACGTGGGAGAGAATCTACAAAAAAAGAAATCCTCCCCTAACGTATGAAGCGTTTTTAGCTCACGAGAGAAGAAAGTTTCATAGAGCCTTTGTAGGATCTACTTACTTCGACTTACTTTACGTTAGAGGATACGAGGAACTTGAAAGAGGTTTTCCGGAGAAGATTGGAAGAAAAATTTCGTTTAGAAAAATAAGGGCTAGGGTTGTTGAGGATAGATTCGCTTTCGATTATCCCTCCGTTTATTTCGTCGAACACGAAGAGATTGAGGCTGTGGTGAGCTTTACTCACACCTTTGCTGGGCAAGTATTCAGAGGAGAGGTTTTAGAGGCTGCCGGGTGGGTTGAAGAGATAGATGGTGCAAAGTACCTCATAGCCGGCTCTAAGAGGGAGGTTAAAGACGAATACATAGTTTCGCTAACCCTAATGGAAAAAGAAGGGATTAGGGACTTTCTGATCTCTTAACGAGGTATATCGTTGCTGAAACTCTGAAAATTGAGAGAAGCGTGAGGAAGATTAGCAACTCTTTGAGAAATCCGAGGAGGCAGAATATCATTGCTGCAAAAATTCTCTCGTCTCTCTTACCGGGAACCTTGTTGAGAAGTCTTATTTTATCGAATGGACTCCTTTTGAATTCTGCTTTGTACTTCTCGGTGGAGTAGCTGACCATTGTTGTTGTAAATGCAGCGAGCATTCCCCAGAGGAACTCCTCGGAAACGACAGCTATGGCAAAGATGAAGAGGAAATCAACTATTCTATCGAGAATCGAATCTATATACCCTCCAAATGCGCTTTGCTTCATCGACGCTCTCGCTATCTCCCCATCGACTCCATCAAGAATCGAACTTATCTGGTAGACTATTCCTCCTATTAAGGGGCTGAAAAGAGCTGTCAATGCTGAAAGAATGCCGATGAAGAAGGAGAAGATCGTTGCGGTCATGGGCTCTATTCTGTTCACGAGCTTGGAGCTAATCCAAGTGGAGATTTTCCTGTTGAAGTACCTTGAAACAAATCCGTCTCCAGTTTTCTTAACGCTCTCCTTGACTATAAGTCTGTTAGCTGCCTTTAATTCCTCCTCCGTGTCTACGTCCATCCAGAAGAGACCGTCCAGATAGCTTACTGGTATTCGAGAAGATTTCATGACGTCACATAAAGAAAGTTCTTCGGAAGGGAGATTCGTTAAGGAGATGTCGTTCTTTCTCAAAACGAAGAAGCCCGTATCGACACCGTCGAAGCTCGCTAAGTTTTTCCCGCAATCCACAAGTTTCTCTCCGTCTACTTTCACCTTCGTAGCTTCATTCACATCAACGTACTTCGGATTTCTGTCAACAACAAGTCCTCGCAGTTTTACCGCTCTCTCAACGAACTCTTGTGAGTAAACATGATCAGCCATCGTCAAAATGAATTCTCCGTCAACGTGATCCAAAGCTAAAAGAAAAGAGTACCCGTTGCCTTTCTCTGGATACTCGTTTCTGATAACTTTCTTTTTTACGTCAAGCTTTTTCACGAAATCTTCAACTTCCTTCATGTGAACGACAAAGATAAACTCGTCCACGTAATTTTTGAGGAGATTGACAGTTCTTCTGATTATTTCGGTTCCACCAACTTTCAAAATTGGTTTTGGCTTTCCTTTCATTCTCGTGGCTTTTCCTGCAGCTAAGATTATTGCCTTCATAAACAAATCACTCAAAATTTTTTAAAATGGGGCCGCCGAGACTTGAACTCGGGTCTCCGCCCCCCCAAGACGGAAGGATAACCAGGCTACCC